>JBDTHH010000335.1:0-3818 GCA_039937055.1 Ktedonobacteraceae bacterium
TCATTATAGCGATAGTCCCTCCCACAAACTGATTAAAACGCGCGCCTCGATACCTTTTAATTGCGCGATTTCGTCCTGACCATCCATGCTACTAACTTGCGACCGGGGAAATTACCAGATTGCCTGCCAGTATCTTGCCTGTATTCGTCGGCTCTATCAAAAGCTGGGCAGTAATGATGGATGGAATACGTATATTGCGGCATTGCGTGAGCGGCATCGTAATTTGCCTGCCCTGAGGGATGAACTGGCAAAGGCTGGGCTATAGTAAGAATTCGGGTCTTCTAGCTTCTCAAGCTCTTCATCCATTTCAGCCAGCGGATGGCGTACAAAGATTGTTATGCCAAGGAGCATGTGCGGTCTTCTTTTTCGTCGAAGTAATACAGATTTTTATAACCGCTTTTCCCTTTGTCAGTAGGAATAGATATATAACTAAGATGTGTATCCTTTCACTGAGTAGCTGCTCAAAAATGCTTATGTTTCTACCGAAGACACATCGATAAAAAACGCTATTCTTGCTACACAAAGGAGGAGAAAAGCTATGCTCTGGCGCCATGGCGATGTTTTAATCACGCAGACTCCCTCGATTCCTGAAAGCGTGACCCGTTCTGCAAGCCCGATCCTGGTCCGTGGTGAAATCACAGGCCACAGCCATCGCATTGAAGACCCAATGCTGGCCGAGGTCTGGGTTGCTCGCAATGGTGAGATGTATCTGAAGATCCTGGCCGCAACGCGCATTCTTCATGAGGAGCATAAACCGATTACGCTGCCATCCGGCAACTATCGCGTCTGGCAGCAACGCGAATACACGCCGCAGAAGATCCACCCTGTTTACGACTGATTGCCTGGTATATCATTAGTCGGAAAGGAAGCTACGTATGCCTACAATGCTGCTCTCAGTTCCTGAGGCGCGCGAACTGCTCTTGCGCGGTGAGGCACCCGCGGGTTTGACAGTGCGCGGCCACCTGGATTTTTCCAGAGAGATCGACCTCGTGACGTTGCCGGACCACCTCACAGTGACCCACCTGACCCTTGATGGGTGTGTCTCCTTGAAGGCACTTCCCCCTGGCCTGCACTGCTACGAGCTTTCGCTGCGGGATACACAACTCACAACCTTGCCAGCGGACCTCCAGGTCGAGTATCGCCTTGATCTGAGCAACTGCGACCGCTTAGAAGAACTGCCTCAGGGTCTGACGGTTGGTTCGCTTGTCCTGGGCGACTGCGTTTCGCTCCGTCGTCTTCCCGAAGGCATGGATGTTAGCTTCCTTGATCTTACTGGCTGCATCAACCTGACGGCTTTTCCTATCCAGGGATCGATCAGCTTTGGGCGGCTCAACGCACGTGGTTGCTTGCGTTTGCACGCGTTGCCAGATTGGCTTACACGGGTGGCAGAGCTTGATATCTCCAATTGTACCAATTTGACCGCATTGCCTCCGAACCTTCACGTTACATCATTTCTGGATATAGGCAATACTCCACTGACCTCTCTACCAGCTTCGCTGAGCGGTGTGCAACTGCGCTGGCATGCTGTAGCCATTACGCCGCGTATCGCTTTCCAGCCTGAGACGATTAGCGCACAGGAAGCCCTCGGCGAGCAGAATACCGAACTGCGCCGTGTGCTGATTGAGCGTATGGGCCATGAAAAATTTATCGAGCAGGCCGCGCCTTATCAACTCGACCAGGATGACGATCCAGGAGGTGAACGCCGTCTGCTGCGTATTGATCTCTCCGACGATGAGCCGCTGGTCGCCCTGGCTGTGCAGTGTCCCTCTACGGGCCGTCGCTACCTGATCCGTGTGCCGCCTGCTATGCAGACCTGCCGCCAGGCCGCGGCCTGGATCGCGGGCTTCGATGACCCCGATCTGTATCAGCCAGTAGCTGAAACATAGCCGGCAGGAATCCTCTCCAATACGCCATTCCCAAAGACCTCATACAGTTTCAGCTCGTCCATATGCACATAGCCGATATGACAGCCGCAGGTTGCGTTTGTGCAGACTCGTGGTTGCAGCGTCGCTTCAAAGCCCGGCTTGTAGATGTTGCCAAGCGGCGTCTTGATAAAGTGGCAGCGCCTGATCGTGCCATCGCCATCGACAGAGATCACGCTCTCGCCAGCCCGGCAGGCGCGGCCCTGGCTGGGATGGTACTGGTTGTTGACCGGAAAGAGCGGGTCTACGCTGGTGAAGGCGCGGATCTCTTCAGGGCTATAGTAATCTGGCCGGCGTTTGTAGGCGTTGATCCACAGGTAGATAGATGGCGGCAGCGCCTGGCGCATAGCCTCGATATCAGCGGCGTGCTCTTTCATGCCCACAATTCCCACGCTAAAGCGCACCTGGCGCTGCATAAGCTCCAGGCACTTTGCCAGGAAGCGTTCTCTGCTGACCTGAGTAGGATGATAGGTCACCCACAGGCCCAGCTTGTTTTTAGCGCAGCGCTCGGTCCAGTCCAGCCGGCTAGAAAGGTTTGTCTGAATGGCGACTTTAACCACATTGGGCAGATTGGTCAGGTACACGATGGCGTCCTGGTAGCGTTTGCGCACCAGAGCCTCCCCCCAGGGAGTGAAGAAGACGCCGATCTGGTCCTGCTGGCGTTCCGCAACCCAGGATAGAAAGCGTTCAAGCGCCTGACGGTCGCGTTCGTGCTCTGCGGGTGTCTCGCTGTGTTTGGCGAACGGGCAGTAATCGCAGCCGTAGTTGCAACTGGCGAGCGGCCCGCGGTAGAGAATCGAGAGATTCATTGTAGCTGGTACTCCTCCATCAATGTCTGTACTTGCTGTGAGTAGAGCCAGGGGCCAATCACATCCGAATGTTCCAATCCTGCCGCAGTTAACATCAGCAGCCTATCGCTGGGAGCGACCAGTTTCAGATCCAGTAACTCCTGGAAGGCCGGGAAATCCGCCAGGATTTCGCTGCCAAAACGTCGCTGATAGGCGGCTGGATCAATACCACCCGTATCGAAGAGTGTCGTAATAAGCTGGCGCCGGCGCTGCTCCTCACCATTCAGGCTGAAGCCATAGTAAGCATACTCGAAAGTCTGCGCGGGTCGCGTCGTGTATTCCTGAAGAATAGCGCGCACGCCTCGCGCGCCGACAGCGTACTCGCTGGCGTACTGATTGGCGCGCGTATACGAGCGCGCGCCACAGCCCAGACCAACCATGCCGTCCTCCTGCGCGCAATACACCGGCCCCGTCTCTTCGTGAACACGCGTGGCCCGGAACATACGCATCGAGATCTGTGTGTACCCACGTGTGAGCAGCAGTTCTCTGCCAGCACGATAGCAGGCCAGGCGCAGGTCGTGCTCCTGAACGCGCTCCCTGCGCCCCAATCCGGTGAGCGGCCGTATGTAAAGCGGGTAGAGATACAACTCCTCCGGTTCATAGCGCAGCGCTATTTCTAGCGACTGCAACCAGCTTGCGACGGTTTGCCCTGGCAGGCCGTAGATCAAATCGATATTCAAGGTGGGAAAGCTCACCTGCTGAATCGCTTCCAATGCCTGTTCAACGCTACTCGTTCTCTGTGGGCGGCCCGCGGCTCGCGTTTCCGACTCAATGAAGCTCTGTACGCCAATGCTTACGCGGTCAACGCCATGGGCCTTGAGCAGCCGCAGCTTCTGCACCTCTACAGTCATAGGTGAAGTCTCGACTGAAGTTGGTATTGTGCCGGGTTTGATGGCGAAAAGTCTCTCGGCCACTTCAAAGAGCCGGGCCAGCTCCTCTAGCGAAAGATAGGTTGGCGTGCCGCCACCGATAGCAAAGCGCGTGACGCTGAAAGTACCCAGCGCCTCGCGTACACATTCAGCCTCCCTCTGTAGGGCCTCAAGGTAGC
>JBDTHH010000336.1:0-6014 GCA_039937055.1 Ktedonobacteraceae bacterium
CCGATTCTGAAGGCGATGGTCACAACGGCGTGCGAAAAAAACTGTCATTACTGTCCCTTTCGCGCCGGGCGTAGCAAGACGAAGCGCCTGACCTTCACTCCGGACGAGTTGGCGAGCGGGCTGGATACCTTGCAGCGCGCCGGCAAGGTGCAGGGGATGTTCCTGTCGTCGGGCATCATCAAGGGGAGTGTGACGACGCAGGATAAGATCATCGATACGGCAGAGATTGTGCGCCAGCGCTACAGATATCGGGGTTATCTACACCTCAAGGTCATGCCGGGTATCGAATACGACCAGCTTTACCGGCTCATGCAACTGGCCGATCGCGTCTCGGTGAACCTGGAGGGGCCGACGCAGGAGCGCTTGAACGCGCTGGCCCCGAAGAAGGATTTCCAGCACGATCTGTTGCAGATGTTACAAATGGCGGAGCAGGTACGCCGCGAACACCCCTATCAAAAGCTTGCCGGCACGGTGACCCAATTTGTGGTAGGCGCGGTGGGCAATACCGATCACGAACTGCTCTCCCTCAGCGACCAGCTCTATCGAGAGCACGGGCTGACGCGTGCCTATTATTCTGGCTTCAGTCCTGTCATCCAGACCCCCTTCGAGAACCTGCCCTCAGTCGATCCGCTGCGCGAGCATCGCCTGTATCAAGCTAGCTTCTTGCTGCGCGATTATGGCTGGAACGTGGCAGACCTGCCCTTTTTGCGCGATGGGAATATGCAGCTTGAACTGGACCCTAAACGGGCATGGGCCGAGCGCTACCTGCGCGCATCCCCCATTGAGATTATGCTAGCGACTCGTGAGCAATTATTACATGTGCCAGGTATTGGGCCAAAGGGGGCCGATGCCATTCTCCGCGCTCGCCGCCAGGCTCGCCTGACCGACCTGTCACACCTGCGTCAACTCAATATCCGCGCTCCTGAACAAGCCGCACCCTATATCCTCCTGGATGGTCATAGCCCGGCCGTGCAAATGAGTTTGTTCTCGTAATTGTATTAACAGGAAGCATCAAACTGAGTCCCCACTCGATTAGCACATATGGTTAGAGTTGCCGCCTGAGCACTGCCGAATTGTGTCAGAGTGAAGCGATGAGATATAATGGCCCTATCCCTGACATGAGGAGATAGAGTGAGCACCATTGAGGAGAGGCGTTTTGCTCACGCACTCACCCGTTTTTTAAAACAAGAGTGTGTGAGAGGAGCGCAGTACTCGATAGCTGACGAGCAACTGTTCCCGCGCTTTCGGGCTTTCTGGAAGCAAGCCTCTAAAGGATTTGAGCATCCGGCACTCTTAGGTCAGTTTCGTGTAGGGTTGGCCCAACGGGGATTTCAAGCTGTACCGGGCGGAAAGAAGCCACTTTGGGTTGGCCTGACACTGCGTGACCAGAAACACAAGAGCCAGCGCGAGAAAAAGTCGAGTAGCCCCATTCAGCAGGCGTGAACCTGCAGAAGATACGTTATCTGTAAGACAGCTGAATCGTGAGGCATAGGCTGTCGATGTGATGGGAGGATGACGTAACCTATCTAAATGGATAGTTAGGATAGATTGCTCAGTGTGCGATCCTCTTCAGTAAGGGTATAGCACCAGGCGACCTTCCAGTCTGCTTTAGATGTACACAGTGCATCCGCGCTCTTCAAGTCGTCGAAACCATGCAGGCACAGAAGATAACTTATTCCAGCGCAGATCTAATTTTTCAAGCTGGGTCAGATCCCCAATACACGTGGGGAGGGTCATTAACTTGTTAGCTCTCAAATCGAGGTGTGTGAGGCTACTCAGGCCGCCAAGTGACTCCGGGAGAGCCGTCAAGCCATTATTTCGCAGGTCGAGGTGCGTAAGATGTGCCAGCTTGCCGAGCGACGTGGGGAGCGAAGCTAAGCTGTTATTACGCACATGCAGTTCTTTGAGACTCTTCAAGTTCCCAAGCGTTTCAGGTAGAGCCACTAACTCGTTGTTCATGGCATGCAATTCTTTGAGGTGTGCCAGCTTGCCAAGCGACTCCGGGAGAGCCGTCACCTGATTATTGTATAGTCTTAGCTCTGCGAGGTGCGTGAGGTTTCCCATAGTTTCAGGCAGAGAAGTCAGGTGATTATCGCTTATATTGAGGTACCTGAGGTTGCGCATGTGCTCAAAAAGTGTTTCTGGGAGCGCAGTCAGACGATTATTGTGTAGATAGAGGAAAAAAGTCAGGTGTGTCAGCTTGCCAAGCGCCTCGGGAAGTGTAGTCAACTCGTTATGTCCCAGATCCAACGTATGAAGCTGTGTCAGATCTCCAATACCTTCAGGCACAGAAGCAAACCGGTTTTCCGCTATGTTGAGTGATTGCAGGTGCCTCAACTGCCAGAACGCCTCAGGAAGATCTGTCAACTGATTGTGTCCCACGCTTACTTCTTTGAGACGTGTCAACTGGCTGAGGCCCACGGGGATGGAGATCAGGGTATTGCCGTAGGCATTCAAGGTAGTGAGGTTCGCGAGCTGGCCTATACTCTCAGGGAGAGCAACTAAGCGGTTCCTATCCACATGGAGATCTTCAAGATGAAGCAGGTCTCCCAGCCATGTGGGTAAAGAAGTGAGCTGATTATCATCCACAGCTAACTTTTTAAGATGAAGCAGGTTCCTCAGTGCTTCGGGCAGAGTAGTAAGCTGGTTACCGGTCACATCTACGTGTTGCAGATTGCGTAACCGACCGAGTGACTCAGGTAGGGCCGTCAAGCCACAGTGCCGCATTGACAGAGCAACTACAGTATTGTTTTGAGCATAACACGCGATCTTACCCTCATGGCTATCGAACCTGTCCTTTCCTAGCACAGGGATGGCCTCTCCTGCACTAAGATAGTCATGCTCCTGAAGCAATCCCTCTAATTCTGCGAGTGTGCTCAATTCGGTTGGTGGGAGCGTAACGCCATGCTGGGGTTGTTGTGCCATGTGTATTCCACCATTCATGAAAATTCGCCAGCATTCTATGCCGATTTCATGCGCAATGTCAATGCGGCCATTCTGTGAATGGGCCGGTCTTCATGACTCGCTTGAACGCGACTGATGCATATGCTATCATCAATGGTGGCAGGTAATGGATGCTTGCTGCCGTTGATGCTTGTACCATAGCACTCGCTACCAGGGAGGATAGCTTATGCCACCTTTGTCGCTCACTCCTGACGAACTGCTCTCGACGACCAGATCCGTGCGCAAGCGGCTCAACCTGGAGCGTCCCGTTGAGCGTCGCGTGGTGGAGGAGTGCCTCACGCTTGCCCAACAGGCCCCTTGCGCCTCCAATCAGCAGAATTGGCACTTTATCGTCGTGACCGACGAAGCGAAACGAGCTGCCCTGGCCGACCTGTTTCGCCGGGGAAGAGAAATCTACATGAAACTTCCCTCCTCCATCTATCAACGTGCCAGCACGAGCGGAGATCGCCAGATAGCCAATGGTCGAGTGCTCCAGTCGATTGACTACCTGGCCGAGCACTTGCACCAGGTTCCGGTCCACGTGATTCCCTGCATTGAGGGTCGCACCGAGAGTCAAGCGGTGGTGATGCAGAGCGCGAAGTGGGGTTCGATCGGGCCAGCGGTATGGAGCTTTATGTTGGCCGCACGATCCCGTGGCCTGGGTACATGTTGGACCAGCAATCACCTCTTCTTCGAGGAGGAAGCGGCACAGGTACTGGGCATTCCTTATGCTACGGTGATGCAGACGGCACTTATACCGGTGGCCTACACCCTCGGCACGGACTTTAAGCCTGCCTCGCGTGCTCCACTAGACACTATGGTGCATTGGGATGAGTGGTAGCTCGCGCGGACCGAAAGCTATGATGGACCATAAAACTCCGTTAATGCTCCACCATAAGCGTTGCGACATCAGTCGTGATGACCTTGCCGCCGCGCAGGAGGGTCAGCAGGATCGACTTGCGTTCCTCGCTCTCTGAGAGTGCCTGGCGTAGCGCGCTGGTGTCTTTGACCGGCTTGCCAGCGACGCTAAGCACGATATCGCCGATGAACAGGTCGTTGTGCTGTGACGGTCGCTCAGGGCGTATGCCGACTACCATAACACCGGTGGCCTGTTGAGACTGCATGGCCTGGCGCACGCTGACCGGTAGCTCTAGTGTCTGGATCTCGATGCCCAGCGTGACCCGCCGGCCTGGCAGCCCGGCCAGCCAGGTGCTGACTACCTGCTCAGGAATAGATACCGACAGGTCGCCGCCCAGGATCATGGCGTTGATGCCCACCACCCTGCCATCGGCGTTGAGCAGCGGCCCACCGGAGTTCCCCGGCGCGAGCAGCACGTCCGACTTGATGTACTTCGTGGTCAGGTCGTCGTCGATCTTGACCGAACTCATGGCGCTGACGATGCCGGCGGTCACCACCCAGCGCTGGCCCCAGGGATGCCCTATGGCGAAGACCCACTCGCCGACGCGCAGCCTGGCGGAGTCGCCAACCGGGAGCGCCTTCAGGTTGTCGCCTGTGACCTGGAGCAGGGCCAGGTCCAGCCGGGGGTTGCGGTGCAGCACCGTGGCTTCCAGCATGCGCCCATCTACAAGCGCCACCTGGACTCGCGCGTCATCCCTGGCAACCACGTGGTTATTGGTGATGATGCGGCCATCCTCGTGCCAGATGACCCCGGTCCCGCCTCCCCGCCCCTCCGTGTGGACCTGCACAATGCTCGGCTGCACGCGCTCAAAAATCTCCACGAGCGCGCTTGAGAACGCGTCGGGTAGCGGGAACGACGATTGTGTCTCATGAATTGATGTTTGTGCCATGGTATTTCCTCTATGGGGATCTGTAGGGGTGTGCCGTGCGAGTACTTTGTGGGTATTCGCACGGCACACCCCTACAGTTTATTTGCGTTCGCCGATAGTGACCTGGAGGGTTTGCAGGATATTGCCGCGCATAACCTCGAGCGGAACGTTCTTGCCTACGCGGTCGCCGACCAGCAGAAGTTGGAGCGCCTCCGCGTCGTTGGTTGGTTGACCGTCGAGTGTGAGCAGGATATCGCCAAGGATCAGGCCGGCGTGTTGGGCGGGACTGTCATCGTCGACCTTGACGATGAGCAGACCATGCTCCTGTGTGCGCCCGGCGCGCTGGCTGGTTGGCAGGTCTACCAACTGGCTGCTGATGCCCAGGTAGCCGCGTTTCACATAGCCCTGCGTGGTCAGCGTGTTGGCAATATTGCGGGCAAGCTGCATAGGGATAGCCAGCGCGATGCCCTCCACGATCCCGGTGGTCAATATGCCCAGGATGTTTCCCTGTACATCGATGAGCGGCCCGCCTGAGAAGCCTGGGTAGGGGGTGGCGTCGGTGCGAATGTAGCGTTCGAGGGCGATGCCGCGCCTGGTGCGTAGTGGTCCGCCGACAGCGCTGACGATACCGGAACTGGCCATTGGCCCATCGTGCGCGGCTCGCCCCACCGCGATAGTCAGTTGGCCGACGCGTGCCTCGTGCTCGGCGGCGGTGGCTGCTTCAATGCTGAGCGCCTCTACGCGCAGGACCGCCAGATCGGTTGCCGGGTCGCGGCCAGCGAATTGTGCCGCCAGCGTGCGCCCGTCATGCGTCTCGATCGTCAGATTGTCTTCGCGCTCAAGCACGTGATTGGCCGTCAGCACCAGGTCGGGCGCGTAGACGATCCCGCTGCCCGGCTGCCGTTGCCGTCCATTGACGAGTACGAGCGCCGGGTTGATGCGCTCAACCGCGTCCGCCATCTGGTCTGAAAGTGTACGTAACAGGTGTGTGCCTGTGTTGCGTGTCGATTGTTGTGTCATAGTTGTCCTTGTAGAGCATGAACTAGACAGAATACATGCCTACTTTCCTTGCGCTTACTATATGCTATGGGACCGCCAGCGTCTATCAGTCATTTCGCTAGTTTATGACCTGTAGAAACAGTCAGGTAGAAATTGCCAGGAGGCACCCGGTGTCCTCATAAATGGCATTCAAGTGCCGCCCATGACCGTTTCAAGACATTGCAGGTCGCTTCGTAGCCAGGTATATTCCTGGCAGATGGGATATGGCGTGTCCGTAGGGCGTGG
>JBDTHH010000337.1:0-7142 GCA_039937055.1 Ktedonobacteraceae bacterium
TCCCGCTAAAGATGCCCGCATGAGCGCGGAGGACTTCCAGGCCTATTTCCCACAGTGGCAGGAGTTCACACAATACATGGACCCGAAGTTCTCGTCCAGCTTCTGGCGCCGTGTCACCATACCCGTATCATCCACACTAGCCGCAACAGGATAACGCCAATCCGTAGCCGCCCGCTTGCGCGGCGGGCGGCTTACCATATACCCTTGAATGGAATTTGAACTGTATGAAAGCACTCATAATAGGAGCAACGTCGGCGATTGCCTATGAAACGGCTAAATGCTTTGCCGGCGAGAACGCGGAACTCTTTCTGGTGGCCCGCGATAACGAGAAGCTGACGACGCTAGCCAATGATCTCCAGGTGCGCGGAGCCAGGCGCGTGGAGACCTTCTTGCTGGATGTCACAGAGATCGATCGGCACCAGGAGATGTTCGATGCCGCCCTGACCTCACTCAATGATCTCGATATGTTGCTGATCGCACACGGCACACTTGGTGACCAGCGCAAATGCGAGTTGAGTGTCACCGAGACCCTGCAGGAGCTGACCACCAACTGCACAAGTGTGATCGCGCTGCTGACCCTCGCCGCCAACATATTCGAGCAGCAGAAACGTGGCTGCATCGCCGTCATCTCTTCTGTCGCCGGCGACCGTGGGCGCAAGAGCAACTATGTCTATGGGACGGCGAAGGGAGCTTTGAACATCTTCCTGCAAGGTCTGCGCAACCGCCTGTATAGTTCAGGAGTAGCGGTAGTGACGGTGAGGCCCGGCTTTGTCGATACCCCCATGACGGCCTCCTTCAAGAAAGGACTCCTGTTCGCGCAGCCGGGTGTGGTTGGCAAAGCCATCTACCAGGCCATGAAACAGGGCCGCGATATCGTGTATGTGCCCTGGTTCTGGCGCTACATCATGCTGATCATCAAGAGCATCCCTGAGCGCGTCTACAAGCGGCTCTCAATTGGGGGATAAGGCGCGCGTCTCGGCCTTATCTTGCTCTTGATGTTCCCGCGCCTTTACCGCGCCCAGCATCAACAGGGCGAATATGCCAGCGAGCACGTGTATGCCGCCCTGGATGTTCAGCAAGAGCACCGGCCCCAGACGATCTCCCAGGACTCCCGCCAGAATCATGCCGATGAGGACCATCAGCCCGTAGACCGCGAAGCTCGTGCCGAAGACGCGTCCGCGTAGCCTGTCATCCACGCTGATCTGGAGCAGCGCGTTGAGGCTCACCATCATGCCTGTGGCCGGTAGTCCGACGATCACGAAGAGGACCAATACGATCAGGAGGCCGGGAATAAAGGCTGGCACATTGACGATCAGGAGGTCGATGAACCCGAAGGCGACCAGGCACATGCCGAACAGGCGGGCGGGCGCGATGCGGCTGCCAACCTGCGCGATGACCAGCCCTCCAACCAGGCTGCCTATGGCCTGCACCGAGAGCAGCAGACCATATTCTATCGCCCCACCTCCCAGCACCTTCTTGACGAATACGATCAGTAGCACGCCGAACACTCCCTCGCCCAGGCCCATGGCCGCGAAGATAATCAGGATCACGCTAAGCATGCGCGAGCGGGCTATCAGGTGTATCCCTTCCAACCATTCGCGCCCAAGATGCCCAGCGCTGGCCTGGGCAGCATCGGGAGTGACCGCCTCGCTCGCCGGTTCCGGCACGGCCGGCATTCTAATCAGCCAGATCATCGCGCTCACAAACAGGAAAGAGATCGCGTCGAGCAGCGTCACCCCTGCCAGCCCCACAACTCCCACCAGCAGGCCGCCGAGCGCCGCTCCTGCCAGGCGCGCCGTATTTGTGCTAACAGATGTGAGCGCGTTGGCAGAGACAAGCTGCTCCTCGCTGACCAGGTTTGGCAGTAGCGCGCTCTCGGCAGGCTGCACAAATTGCGCGATACACGACTCGACGAATTGCACGACGAACACGATCCACAGCGACTCCCTGGAATGCACCGCCAGCAGTGGCAGCAGACCGAGGGCCAGAAGCTGGTTCAGCAGCGGCGCTGAGACGGCGGGGAAGCCGGATGTGGTTCTTGGCTCGCTCGTGGTCCAGCAGTTGTTCGCCCAGTCGGGCGGCGATCCGCTGGGACAGACGCTGCGGATCAATGGCCAGCTTTTTCACGTGGTGGGAACGTTGCAGGCCAAGGGGACGGGAAGCGATAATGCCATGTTTATCCCGTTCTCGACGCTTCAGCAGCGCCTACGCAACTCGCCCTCCCTGAGCCAGATCAATATCCAGATAGATAACGTCAACAATGTGACCCTGGCGCAGCAGGACATCACGACGCTGCTGGAGAAGATCCACCATATTCAGCAGGGGGCAGCCGACGATTTTCGGGCTTACGCGTCGAACCAGCTCATTCAAAATGCGCAGGCCAATACTGCCATCCTGACGGACCTGCTGAACGGGCTGGCAGCCATCTCGCTGACGGTAGGCGGCATTGGGATCATGAATATTATGCTGGTCTCGGTGACGGAGCGCACGCGCGAGATCGGCATTCGTATGGCGGTGGGCGCTCGTGGCAGCGACATTCGCAACCAGTTCTTGCTAGAGGCTCTGTTGCTCAGCGTCATTGGCGGCATCATCGGCATTCTGGTTGGTCTGCTAGGCGGCTATGAGCTTGTGCATACCATTCAGGAGATCCAGATCCCCTTTGTGGTCACGCCCGTCTCAATCTTCTTGCCGGTGGGCGTAGCGGTGGTTATAGGGATCTTTTTCGGCTTCTATCCCGCCGTGCTGGCCTCCCGGCTTGATCCGATCACCGCCCTGCGCGCGGAATGAGGGCTTTCGATACAGCAGGCACTGCAAGGGACATGCTACATCATATCCGATCTTCGTAGCCACGCGCGATCAATCACGCGGCTACGAAGATCGGACGGCAGAGAGAAACCTGACACTTTTTGGTAAGGTGGTACCGGCCCTTGACAACATATCCCTACTAGCATATAGTATCCGTTATAGATATATCCATAACAGATATTGTTTGGCGCCCACTTGAAGAATGGAAGGATGTACGAATTGACGCATCTCTATCTCATACGCCATGGGGACTATATTGAAGATCTGGAGAATGGCTCATACCAGGATCTGGGCCTCTCGCCAGAGGGCATCAGACAGATTGAACGCTTGCGAGATCGCCTGGCGGGGACGGGAGAAATCAAGGCCGATGTACTTATTGCCAGCCCTATGCGACGGGCGAAAGCGTCGGCAGAGATCCTGGCATCCGCTCTGGGTACGCCAATCGTCTTCGATAAAGACTTTGAAGAGTGGGTCTGTGATGATGGCACTTTACCCCCAGAGGAATTCTTAGCGCGCTGGAACCAGGTGCCTGAAGCGCAAAAACCCTTCTTCCGCTTCATGGCTGGCTACGAAACCGGACTAGAATTCACAGGACGCGTACAATCGGCGCTCAATCGCATCCTTCAGGAGTATGATGGAAAAACGCTAGTCCTGGTGAGCCATGGGGGCGTTATCGCAGCCTCGTTTAGCTATTTCTTTGGCCTGAGCGGAGCCACACCGGCGCGCGTTTCTTTCGGTACAAAGAACGTATCTCTTACCCATTGGTTCAAACCAGAGAAGACGCAACAGTGGATTTTAGAGCGCTATAACGACTACCATCATTTGTAACTGATAACGCGGCTAGACTTGATGTGCTTATAGCATGCTCGGACGAGCGGGACCATAAGGAGAGCACTATGACCCAGCCTTCCTACGATGATATCGCTGAGTGGTACGACCGTTACCTACAAGCGCGACCTGTGTACGATGAGGTGATCCTGCCGAATCTGTTGGAGTTGGTAGGCGCCTGCCAGGGAGAGGACGTATGTGATCTGGCGTGCGGACAGGGCTGGGTTGCACGTACACTGGCGCGACGGGGCGCGCGGGTGACAGGCCTTGACCTGGCGCCCAACTTGCTGGCGCTGGCGCGGCGCTCCGAAGAGCAGGAACCGTTGGGGATTGTGTATCATGAGGGCGACGCCCAGCGCGCTGATCCTCTGAGCGACAGTAGTTTCACCGGCTGCGTCTGTGTGATGGCGCTGACGAATATCCCGGATCTCACAGCGGTATTTCAGACTGTGCGCCGCATCCTCAAGCCAGGCGGCTGGTTTGTCTTTGCCATTCCTCATCCCTGTTTCGAGACGCCTCACGCGCAGTGGGTCCCCCTTCCTGATCCTGAGCATGCCCTAGCCCGCCTCGTCAGCGGCTATTTCGACGAACGCCACTGGTTCTCCTCTAACCCGGACGGGGCACGTGGCCGTGTCGGCGAACATCACCGCATGCTCAGCACGTATCTCAATACGCTCAGCGCCGCCGGATTCATCCTCGAACGTGTGATAGAACCAGGGCCATCCGCCAGGCAGGCTGAAATGGTGCCAGGTAATCGCGAAATCCCTACGTTGCTGCTGATCCGTGCGCACGCTAGCTTATGAATGCCATTCTAAGTTCGTTGGTGTTATAATAAGAGGGCGAAGGGCAATGTTACAGAAGAGTGAAACCAAAGATGTCTCCGGTTCCTGCTGTACCGCAGTTGTTGAAAAACCGTGTCCTATCTCAGGGACGAGATTGGTCGCGCTCCGAGAAGGATAGAAAGCGCAGGTGCCATCATAGCCTTACCAGAGTATCCATCTATCGACGTGAAAGACTATCTTGCGCTTGATGAAAAAGCAAGCACTGTGAGATATGAGTACTTTGATGGGCATCTGCGCATGCTTGCGGGAGGCAGTCCCGATCATTCGATCATTGCAACCAATATAGCAAGTATCTTCCACAATGCACTCAGAAGAACACCGTGTACCGTGTATAACTCCGATATTCGTTTCAAGCTTTCAGAATCTCGCTATCTTCATCCAGATGTCACTGTAGGATGCGATGAAAGGGACAAGGGCAGGAAGGATAACATTGCCTATCCTCGTGTTATTGTCGAAGTGCTCTCACCAGGGACGGAGAACGTAGACAAGGGGGAAAAGCTTGATATGTATCTTGATTACCCTTCAACTGAAGAGTATATACTGGTTGGCTCACAGAAGAAACTGGTCGAAGTGTACTACCGTGACGGGGATACATGGGTGTCCCGCAGATATAAGCTAAGCAGTATCATCCAGCTAAAAAGCATTGACGTGTCAATCTCTTTTGAAGATATCTATGAGAAGACGAGCCTCTAGTTTTTATCCCCCATTCAGCGCAACATAGCGCACCGAGCCATCGGGCGCGACATCGATACGATAGAGCGTGCGGCCCGGAAACGCCTGGCGTAGCTCCACATATTGGGCCTGGTTGCTGGCTGAGGCGTAGATCACATCGCTGTGAAGCTGGGGATCGTTGAGCGGGAAGAGCACAAATGCATACAGCCAGTAGTTGTCTGTGACGACGATGGTGTGATGCATGGGAGGATGATAGACTGCGGCCAGGTCCACGTGCATGCCCAGGGGTAGCCCGGTATAGTTTTGGTAGACCGCAGTCTGGCGTGGCGTGAAGTACAACAGATTGCATGCCAGCAGGCAGGCGACGATCGCGATTGTCACTACACTTATGGCGGGGGAACGCGCTAGCTGGAGTGGACCGGTCGCACGTCTCATGTTCAGCCGGTTGCCCACTGCTTGTCGTACCTCCAGCGCGCTCGCCCCCAGCGCCAGTATGCCGCGCGCCGTGAGGACGAGCAGGAAGGGCAGCGTCTCGAAGAGGTAGCGCGGGCCGAGATAGATGCCGTGATAGAAATAGCCGATGTACGCGCCCGTCATGATCAGCGTCCACAACAGCAGCAGCCAGTCCGTGCCATTTGCGCGCCGTGTCAGAAACGGGATGGCGATGAAGGCCAGCGTCAGGTAAAAAGGCCAGCCGAAGAGGTCGATCGCCAGGATAGTCAGCAGTTCATCGAGGTTGACCAGTCCGGCCGCAATAGTATGCTGTCCATAGAAGCCCACGCCCATGCCGAAGCCCCAGTGGTCGCCCGCGAAGAACAATTGGCGTGGGGTTAGCCAGGGACTGCCTGTCAATGCCGCGTTGAAGGCCAGAGAGATACCCACGAAGAGCAGCACGACGGCGACGAAGGCCAGGGCCGGCAAGATCCAGCGCCGCCACTCCGAGTATACCTGCCGCCACGAGAGCAGCAGCACTCCAGCCAGGATGATCGTCACGAAGAGCACAGCCACCTGGTCACGCGTCAGCCCGGCCATACCAAAGAATGCAGCCGCCAGGGGCATATGCCACCAGGCTGCGCCCTGCGCGAACCGCAGTAGCGCCCACAGGCCCCACACCAGGTAGAAGAGCGCAATCGCATGACTCAGGTAGCTTGCCGCCAGGTAGCTATAAAAGGGTGAGAGCGTGCCTAGGATCACTGCCAGGCTGGCCACGCGCCGGTCGTAGAGCCGCGCCGCAATCAGGCCTGTGCCGAGCAGCGCGAGCGTGCCCAGGATAGGCTCGACAAGGTACGGCACGCCCAGCAACACGCCCGGTGCCAGTGTCAGAGCCGTGCCCGGCGCGTATTGTGCGAACCAGCGCCCATGAAACTGTATCATAAACGGTCCGGGAAATAGTTCCGCCGCTGGCGGTATCGGAACAGAGAGGTGCCCGGTTGCGTACATCTTCGCCGCGAAGAGATACGCGCTGGCATCGAAGATATGTGGCTCGCCATTGTACTGCACCACCGCAATCCAGACCACATAGAGCAAGGATAGGCCCAGCATGACAAGCGCCACCGGATGCAGTGCCCCCCTCAACGCGCGCCACCCCCGACCCCATAACCTGCCGCCGGCCTGACCGATTTCGTGTACGGGCGTCGCTAGCCTGCGCCCTGTTACAGGCCCGCGCTCTGCTACCCTACGCTCATCATATTCTACATCATCTATCCAGAACCTCTTCCTCACAACAGCTACCAACGCCTCGCCCATCATCACCAGCAGCAGCAGCAGCACCGCCGCAAGCAGCGTGCGAGCAATAGTATCGATGACCTCTGCCGTGAAGGGAGCGGCATCCACAGGGAAAAACGTGCTCGCCACTGGAAGATTATCGCCTACTCCTGGCTCGAAGCGTGTCACCGCGATGTGGCGATCGTTGCGGTCAATCGTGATGTGCAGGATGCTGCCATTCGCCGCGACAAGGTTCAGCGTGCGAGGCGTTTCAGGGCGCTGGAGTAGTAC
>JBDTHH010000338.1:0-3714 GCA_039937055.1 Ktedonobacteraceae bacterium
GTGCCAGCAGCGCCAGCATGTCGGCGCTGATCGACTCCGAAGTGCAGCGCATCCTCAACGAGGGGCGCGCTATCGCCCACGCCACCCTCAGCGAACACCACAATCAACTCACAAAGCTCGCTGAGGCGCTGATTGAACACGAGCACCTGAACCGCGCACAGTTTGAGGCACTGCTGCAAGAAGAGGAACTAAAATAACTAACCCGTGCGTCTGATGGATAACAACATTCTTCGTAGGGACCCGATTTATCGCGTCAGGCGCGATTTATCGCCTATATGGCGTTTTAAGAGATATCGAAGTATTACGTATTCAGGCGATAAATCGCGCCTGACGCGATAAATCGGGTCCCTACAGTGGGTTCATTGCGAAAAGCGCCGAGAGGTTTGCCATGACAAGGGAGCATGATCAAATTGGAGCAGCAAGTTCGGCCACCCCTTTGACGAGGGTCGATGTCGAACTACTCCGAAGCAACGTTGGGAGTTCCACCGAGCTAAATTTAAGCTTTCGAAATCTGCAACACACTGATCTCTCCTACATAGATCTGCATGGCGCCAACCTGCGGGGAGCCAACCTGCAAGGCGCCAATCTACGGGGGACCAATCTCAGCGATACTAATCTGCAAGCAACTGATCTCAGCAACGCTGATCTCGATGGGGCTAATCTGAGTCGCGCTCACCTGGGCGATAGCGCGGCGAACCGTGTCGATCTTCGCCAGGCAAAATTGAGCTACGCAACCCTGAGAGAGCTTGATCTACACGGATTTGATCTCACCGGGCTGGATCTCAGCAATGCTGATCTCAACGGAACCAATTTGCGCGATGCGATTCTTCATGAAACCGACCTGTGTGGGGCTGATTTGAGTACGGCTCAACTGCACGGGCCTGAGTTACGTGGCGCTATATTGTATCGCGGCACGTTTCCTGACGACAGATTGAAGAGGGACCAGCAAGTCATTCCCATCCAGGAACATGAGATAGGAAGTAGTATGATGATCCCCCGCGACGATTTTACCCCGCATGGCTACCTGGATAACCCGTATCATAGTTGGAAGCTCAACCCCAGCGGGGTGCTGCGTTCGCTGGCGCCTTTGGGGATGGGCTGGCATGTGCCAAACCTGGGAAGCTATACACGGAACCAGTTTCAATATAGCGCGCACCTCATGATAGGCGTGCGCATCAATGACCTGGTGCTGGTCACCGCTGAAGACTTTCAGAATCATGGGTGTACCATCAACAGCCAGCTTCATAGCAGCCAGCGCTTTGAATACACCTGCATAGTGCCGGAGTATGATCTGACGCTCACGGCGCGCTATTTTCTTGTGCATGAGCATGCCCTGGGATGTATACTCTCGGTTTCAACCTCAGCGGCCCGACCCCTTTCAGTGACCTGTTACCTGGTCCACCAGCATACGCATAATCCCGCCACCAGCCGGCTCTGGGAGCATGGATTATACGCGCGGTCCCTGCTTGGAGGAAGCTGTGCCATGCTGGGGCTTGCCAGCGAGGGCGATGTTTTTATCCATGGAGTGCAGGCAGCCGACCATGGCGCTACGCTCTCCTTCGGCGAGATGGGATATGCAACCTCGCTTGCCGATATCTCCGCGTGGGCACATGGCAAGAGCATCACCCGGCCCGGCATCACGCAGTATGAAGCGGAAACCGGCTGGCAGGTGCGCACCGTCGCTCTGCCATGCGCCATCGACCTGGGAGGCGCTTCGGAGCCACAGGAACGCATCCTGGATGTTGTGCTGGCGCGCGGCGTCTCGCTCGATCAAGCCTACGCTCACTGGCGCGATGGCATCGAGGGCATTGCCGGGGCCGAGGCAGCACATCACGCTGCCGATGCGCGCTTCTGGCGCCAGGCTCCCCAACTCTCCGGGGATTGGCCCGCGAGCTGGCGGCGCGGCTTCGTCTATGATCACGAGACGCTGCGCATGACCATCCGCCCACCAGCCGGCGTTCTCCAGACTTCCTGGGACGGCATGCAGATTCAAGCGCCAAGGATCGTGCTGGCCGAGGCCGCGATGGATATGCTCTTCCTCAGCTATGCTGATCCGGAACTGGCCGCCGAGGTGATCCTGGGTCACTTCACATCGGCGCCCCACCCCAACTTGCCCTGCATGCGCGAGGATGGCAGCTATAACATGGTCGCCGACGATGGGCAGATATGCGGTACCGCGCCCGAATGGGGCTTCCCATTATGGTGTTGCGATCAAATTTTCAGGCGTACGGGCGACCTGTCCTGGTTGCGCCGGCTGTATCCAGGAGCCGCGGCCTACCTGCGCTGGTGGTTGGAGCATCGCCGCGATAGCGAGGGCTACTTGATCTACAATTGCTCATGGGAGAGCGGGCAGGATGTCTCCACCCGCTTCGGACCACAGCAGACGGGTGGCACGATCATCCAGCATGTACGTCCGGTAGACTTGCAGGCGAGCATGATGCAGGGGGCAGAGATCCTGGCGCACTGGTCAACCCTGCTCGCGGGGGCTGCTCCTGAAGAGGATGAGCGTGATTCCACACAGGATATGGCTACACACTACGCCACTGAAGCCGCGTGGTGGAGGAATGTGGCACACGAATTCAGCACGAAGACGCGCCAGATGTGGCACGATGGCTGGTTCAGGGACTACGATTCGGTGGCGCACGAGTGGTCAGACCAACGAGACGCGATGCACCTGGCTGCGATCTTCTGCGGCGCGGCAGGCTGGAGCGACGAAGAACAATTGCGCGCGGCCCTGGCACAAGCCCCCTGGCACAGCGAGCACTGGGCACCGCTCTGCTGGCCCCCGGTCGTGATGACGCTGATTGGAGCGGTCGCGGCGGTCGGTATGACTGTTGAGGCGGCTGAGCTGGCATACGCATTCATCGATGCCTCGTACCGGAGTATCGATAAACGGCGGCCAGATGAGCATGGCGGCCTGCCAGGCGTGACACGCGAGTACCGGCGCGTCGTCGCCAATGGACCACCGATTGAGTACGAGAACGCCGGTATCGAGGGCTACGGATGGGGAGCTTTAAGCATCCACCTGCTGATGCGTTACCTGCTGGGGCTACGCGAGGAAGAGGCCGGTATGCTAACTATCGCGCCTATGCTGCCACAGGCGCTGCGCCGGACCGGGGCCAGCTATCGTGTAGGGCCTGTGCAATGGGGGAAGTATGTGTTAGCTATCGAGTTCCTTGTGCAGGATGCACAAAGCTATCTAGTTCGCCTTCACTGTGCCGAGCACCAGAGAGAAGAAACCGTATGGGCTGCTGAGAGGGTGCAACAGCTTCCGGGGGCTGTGCAGAAAAGTGAATGGACGGGTACGTGGGGAGAGGAACGGACGCTGCTGCTTCCTCAACTTAGCCCACGAAGTCCTCGGTGAACCAGATATAGCCGTGTGAATCGACGTAGACGCCGACGCCTACAAGGTGATACGAGGTACTCAGCAAGTGCAGGCGGTGCCAGCCATTGGGCGGCTCGTTGACCATACCTTCCTGGATATTGTAGACGCCCTGCCAGGCCGAGGGATAGGGGCCGGCGTAGGCAATGTTTTCGCCGCAGTCGAAAGGCGGAAAGTGCAGACCCTCGGCCGCCAGGCGCTGGCACGAGGTGCGCCCATCGGGACAGGTATGGCTGAAGCCGCAGTGGACCATGTTCCAACTATGCAGGCGCGCGCCCCCCGCCAGCGTGCTGTTCCAGGAAAACGCGTATAAGCCACGAACGGCCCGGTCA
>JBDTHH010000339.1:0-6876 GCA_039937055.1 Ktedonobacteraceae bacterium
AGCGCACCAAGAAGTTGCAGGAACGCGAGATCGTGCGCCTGCAAAAGACCTCGCAAAAGCTGCGCGGCTACGGTGCGACTCGCGTGAAGCAGCGCATCGCCGTCGACAAGCGCATCGCCACGCTGGATGCCAGCAAACCTGTATTGCCCCAGGATAGTCGGCGCATTAACATCGACTTCCCTGTGCGCCAGGTCAGTGGGCAGATTGTCCTGCGGGCCGATCACCTGAGCAAACGCTACGGGACAAAGGAGATCTTCCACGACATTGGCTTCCAGATCGAACGGGGGAAACGTCTGGTGGTGATTGGCCTGAATGGCGCGGGCAAGACCACCCTGCTGCGCATCTTGCTGGGACTGATCCCGCTCAATGCCGGCACGGTAACGATGGGTGACCGCGTGCGCATCGGCTACTACGCCCAGGAAAACGAGGGGCTAGACTACGACAATATCGTGCTGAACGAGGCGCTGGAGGCGCTGCCAGCGGACCGCAAACGTGTGCGCAATGTGCTGGGACGCTTCCTGTTCAGCGGCGACCGCGTGATGCAGCGCGTAGGCACACTCAGCGGCGGCGAGAAGACACGCCTGGCCCTGGCGAAGATGGTGCTCGACGGCCCCAACCTGCTGCTGCTCGACGAGCCAACCACCCACCTCGATGTGCTGTCACGGGGCCTTGTCGGCGAAGCCCTGGGCAACTACAAAGGCACGATCATCGCCGTCACCCACGATGTGGAATTTGTGCGCTACCTGCGACCCGATACGCTGCTCCTCATGCCCGAAGGCCGCATCGTGGTGTACGACACCCGCTACGATGAGATGCTCATCCGCGCTTAGGCTGGACGAGATATTAACGAGGCGGCAGAGATATCAGGAGGTCAAGTGAAAAGAGAGTCGCTCACTTGACCTCCTGTCTCTCTGAGTTGTGTCTTCACTGGAAGCAATTACGCTTCAATGGCTTTTTTTCTCAAAGAGGCGCATTATCCCCCATTTTATCAAAAGTTCATAAAAGACTCTAGATCTCATCAAAGAGGGAGGATTGATGGTACTCTCCATGCTGCTGCTGCGCCTCAATCTGTGGCATCTGTGAGGAGGGAGCATCAACGACCTGATTTCGTGGTTTTTTCGATTTCAGGTAGTTCTGTGGGGATACCACTGGTCGACCCAGCACGCGCTCGGCGGCGAGTCGCGCGGCCCTGCCAACCTCTGCCGCATCGGTGACATCCTGGTCGAGCTGTGGAAGGCCGTAACTATTCCGGTCACGGTGAATTTCTGTCGCCGCCGCCTGGCTCGTTGCTTCAATAAGGAGTTCCAGCGGTGTCGAATTATCTTGCAGGTTTGTCCTTGCGGGCAAATCTTTCAACGCCTTATGATCTCGTATGGAAATCTCAAAAGTCAGGGTGTGGAGCGTGTTGGTGAGATAGGCAAAGTGGGCATCAACCGTGATGCCACGGACTTGAAGCTCATTTGTCCATTCGTTGCGGGTCACATCGCTTTTGAGCCTGGCTTCAATCCACTCCTCATCCCGTCCATCTTGACGCCATCGTTCTCGCCACTTCTCAACTGCACTTGTTTTATCCTCAACGTATGAAAAGAACGCGTCGCCCAGATCAGCTAAAAGAAGCTTAAACTTTTCCGCCTTCTCACCCGGTATCCCTTGCACGAGTCGGAGCAGAGTACGCCGGTTGGCACAGTTCATTGGTTGAAGTCGCCCGTTCTGATCAGGAATAGGAAGAGCAATCACTTCTTGTGCCGTTTCCTCCCATGCCTCTGATTTCGCACGCGCTCGCATTTTGCGCCAATATTGGGAGGGATCCCTCGAGGCTGTTAAGAAAATAATGACATCATTCAGACACAAAAACCATTCCCCATCGTGATAGGTTGCCCGCAAGTTGATAGGCTCGCCAAATATGGCGAAGAGTTCCTGAGAAAAAGGAGCTTCAGAGGATGTCCACTCTTTCCCGGTTGTTCGTGGTGTAGAATCTTGAGGGTTCCGCTGTCCTTTTGCCATCGTTGTTCCACCCTTCTATGTTTCCTGTCTTCAGAATAGGGCGGTACAAAATGTACCGCCCTATTCTGAAGACTCCAAAATCTAAGTTTTCTCGTTCATCAAACGGTGTGGCATGGAGACCCATCTCCTAACGGGGATGGGGTTCTTGACTCCAGTATTCTATCATGATACCCGAAGAAAGACAAAGTGGATATGGATATCTCTCTAGCCGAAGACAAGCCAAGCCCAGTGCTTATGTCCCCGCTTCTAGTGCTCTTGCCTTCTACCATTGCAGGGCCGCGTCGCGCAGTTCAGTGCGTCCGTTTGCTGCGCTATCTCTGCGATGGCCTCGTATTGATGGTCTTCCTGATCATAAGCGCCTCTCGTGCGAAGCCCTGACTCTAAGATAAAATGGCTATTGCATGCGGTGCTACCTATCTTTATACTGCCAGAAGCTATATATTTAGATAGTATTATCTATACACAAATCACAGCTTGCTAGTCTAATGATACCGTGGGAACGTAGGAAGGGTGTTGTATGAGTGATTGCTTGTATTGCAATAAACCATGTGAAGGGGCGGCGGTTTTTTGTGATGACTGCCGCAATTCGTTGCTGAGTCGTCATGGACCTCCAAAACGAACTACCTATATTGTCCCTGAGATAGAATACACCCCCGCCAGGCAGCGACCGGGCGAGGGCAGCTATGAGACACAGCCTGTGTTGCCGGCCTCGCTATCCGAGGATGTTCAAGATAAAGCGCCTCTTCCTGAGCAACGATTCCAGGCAGCACCAGTAGCGTGGCAGCAGAACAGGCGCCAGTTTCTGTCCGGGCCGCAGCTATTTACGCAGGATGAAGATAACGCAACGCGCGAGAGGGACACGGGTGAGGATGAGGTCAGTAGCAAGCTAGCATCACCGCCGCTGGCCATGGGTCGGCAGCATGCAGAAGCTATAGCCCCTGTTACGGCGCCTGCGAAGGGGGAGCAGACCCGAAAATTAGCCTCCCTGCCTGCTGCCCGCGTCCTCAGGATAGCGGGTTCGCGGAAGATGCGTCTGGCCTGGCCTGCACTGATAGTCCTGGCCCTGCTTATTATCGCGGCGGATAGTTTGCTCCTGCACACTGGTTTCTCCCTGGTGCATCGCTTTAGCGCACCACCTGGAACTCCGCCTATGTTGACGATTACACCAGCTATGGTCTACCCAGGCCAGACAGTGCGCCTGCGTATAGCCCATTTCCCGGCGCTGACACCCGTGGCTGTCAGCCGCGATATGCAGGTGGCCGTGCCAACCGCCAGCGGATCTCCGTTGGCGCAGGTGGGAGCGGATGGCAGCGCCGATGTGGCTGTGCGGGTCGCGCAGAGCTGGGGACCGGGGTACCATCTCATTGAGGCAGAGGATGTCGTGACGCATTATGCGATCAGCGCAACCCTCCAGGTTACCGGTCATGGTCCACTGCTCGCCCCCCATCTCCAGCTCGGTCGAACCACGCTCAACATGGGTGCCGCTGCGCCGGGCGCGAACACGCTGCAACCGCTGCTATTGCGCAACACAGGCAGCGGCTCTATCGCCTGGGTAGCCAGAAGCGATCAACCCTGGCTCGTGGCTACTCCGGCCCAGGGAAGCTTCAATAATGCGCAGCAGATCATCATCGCCGTAAGCCGGACCACGCTGGCACCGGGAGACTACCGGGGCAGGATCGCAGTCTCCTCGACGGCTGGTCCTGGCGAGGAGCTGGGTGTGACCATGACTGTACATGCGCTGCCTGCCCGGCCGGGAGCCGTGATTGCGCTATCTCCTCCCGCGCTTTCATTTACCGCCATAGACCACGAGGCCGACCCCGCTGGTCAGCTTATGACTATAAGCAATCCTGGCTCGCAGCCTTTATACTGGTCCCTCGCCCCCAAAGCGTTGCCCTGGCCCGCCGGTGCGACGAACCAGGATACGCCTCCTGTATCTGCCAGCAACTGGTTAAGCGCCAGTCCCGCTTCAGGTGTGCTGGCGCCTGGACAGCACACATCGATCCAGGTGATCGTGCATAGCTATGCTCTGTTGCCGGGCGTCTATACACTCCTGCTCTCGCTGACCTCTGCCCGGCAGGCGCTCGATACCCCTCAAATGCTGGCAGTCTCGCTGACAGTGCAACCAGGTTGCCGGCTGGCACCCAGCACCGGTAACCTGTCTTTTACTACGGCCTCCGGCCAGCATAACCCGCCCGGCCAGTTCATTAGCCTGGGACTTACAAGCGGCTGCACGCGTGCGGTCCCCTGGCAGACGTTCTCGTCAAACTCCTGGCTGACAGTGACGCCCGGCAGCGGCCAGCTATGGACCACGGCCAGTACTCTTGCGGATATCCAGGTAGACACGCGCATGCTCCGCCAAGGTACCTATAGTGGCTTTATCGTCTTTTCGACCCCACAGTCCTCGCAGACAGTGATGGTCCAGATAACGCTATTACCCATATCTGCCTCAGCCTCACAGGTAGCCGCCGCGCAAGCCACCTCAGCAACCGCGCAGGCTACATCTTCAACCGCACAGGCTACGAGCCAGGCCGCGCAGCTGCCTGCTATGCTAGTATCGCCAACGGCGCTGGGCTTCTCAGCGACGCAGGGAGGCGCCAATCCACCTGCTCAGCTTGTGGCGATCTCTGCCAGCAGCGGTGCAATCTCATGGCAGGCCAGCATAACAACAGGCGCACGTTGGCTCAGTATGGTTCCAGCGCAGGGATCTGTGCCTGGCGGTCAAGCGCAGCAGATGGCCGTACATGTCGATACCAGTGGACTGGCACCCGGAACCTACAGCACACAGATCGCTGTGACTGCGACCTCGGCCAGCGGGCAGGCGGTGCAAGGTGCTCCGCAGACCATTGCGATCTCACTGACCATCCTACGGCCCTGCTCACTACAGGTGGCTCCTACCAGCCTCTCTTTCAGCTCCTCGGTGCTTCAACCAGATCCACCGGCCCAGAGTGTGACATTGAAGGAGGTGGGAGACTGCGCTCGTCCAGTCTCGTGGAGCGCCTCGCCGGATGCAAACAGTAGTAGCTGGTTGCAGGTCTCCGCGACCTCCGGCCGGGACAATGGGTCGGGGAGTAGCATAACAGTAACCATTAACGCGCAGGGCAAGCTCCTGGGTCACTATAGCGGGCAGATCACGCTCGCGGCCACCGATAACACAGGCACCCAGGTACAGAACGCTCCTCAGGTCATCTCGGTGACGCTCACCGTAGTCGGGTGACGGCTGGCAGAGAAAGGGCGCCAGGCAGCGCCCTCGCTACCGGGTTGTGTATCGTTCAAGCGATCAGGAACGGTTAAAACTTGTTACCAGGTAAGAACGTATTACCAAATAGAATAGGGCTTTATTCACGACCTGAAAATTGAATGGTAAGGCGAGCAGAAGCGATGAAGCGTGAATCATCGCCTGATATGAACCCGATTCGAAAGGCAGGATAGCAAAAATGTTTCGCAGGAGAAGGAAAGCGCGCCGGCGCAATCAGCTCATACGGTGGGTTGCTGAAATCGTCGCAGTAGCAGTGACCACACGGTTAGTCCGTCAGTTCATGCGCAAATTGTAGTTGATAGGCAAATTGTAATAGAGGGGCACCGCTGGCTTGCACCTCGTGGTGAGCCAGCGGCGCCCCTCTATTATGTTCTGGTATCGCATTCATCTCGCCTGGGTATTCTGAACTAGCGATGAATGAAGGTGACGCCGCGACCTGACGAAAACTCTACCCTGGTCACTTGTTGAGGATGCGATCCCCAGTTCATATTGCTGGCGATCACATGGCCGTTACCCAGAACCTGTTCGACGATGGCAACGTGTCCGTAAGCATAGGCTCCCTGCGTCCAGGGTTGCAGGTCAACGATGTCCCCTACCTGGGGGCTGCTAGAAACATGCCAGCCGAACTGGTAGGCACGCGCCGTCCACTGCCAGGCATCCGACTGCGATGTCCAGGGCTCATAGACGCCGTGCATCTGAAAGTAGCGATGTGCAGCCCACCATGTGCATTGTCCATAAGGGAAGTAATCGCCAGTCCCCGTAGCGCCATGTCCGCCTGATCCACCCGGACTGCTACCCTTGCCAGGAATGCAGATGTGCTGATTTACGTAGATCTGATTGGGGTTGGCAATGTGATTATAGGCTGCCAGACTTTGCCAACTGACGTGGTAATGCGCGGCAATCCTCCCCAACGAATCGCCCCAGACAATAGTGTGGACCGCATCCCCCCTGGCACAGCGAATCTGTGCGTCTGCCCCACGTATGTTTATGCCTATGGTTGCTCCTAACACGATCAGGGCTAGTAGGGGGATCAACAAAAGGCGAACTTTCGTATGGTGCTGGATATAGTGCCATACTTGTCTATGGATATGCATGTAATTTTTGCTTCTCTTTCTGCTTAGTACAACCTGCGAACATGTTTCGCAGTTCGGGGAACAGGAACATCGAAGTAATCTGACACGCTCTTTCTGTGGAGAGTAGTCCATGGATAACTACATTTATATGTATCGACTAATTATTTTTATCGACTGCCAGCAGAGAATCTTTAACCTTCCGCCGCGTTCATGTAGGGGCGAGGCGCTTTCGCACGGGGGAGATTTTTTACAGAGTGGCGGAAAAAGCTGTCCATTATAATATCGACCGCTTCTAACGTCATATTAGTAGTACAGGCAGCTTTAGTAATACGGGTAACTTTGGCCGCCTCAAAGCGTGAATGTGGCTGTATTATTTGTGCCAGAAGGAAGGGGACGATACGATGGTACATGATTGGCCCGGAGAAGATGATCGGCTGGTGGTTGCCACGATGCTCAGCGACACAGACTCCCCTCACTGGGAGAAATGCCGTCAGTTCATCGCTCAGCAGCTCTCCAAATTGAAGTATCCGCCCGGAGAAGAAG
>JBDTHH010000340.1:0-9988 GCA_039937055.1 Ktedonobacteraceae bacterium
GGTGACGCTGGCTTCGATCTCTTCAAGGGCGCAGATGGCCAGCAGGTCCGGCAGGCACGCGGGGGGGACGGCCAGCACCATGCGTTCTTGCGCTTCGGAGAGCCAGATCTCCCACGCAGCCAGGCCCTGGTACTTGAGGGGGACCTGGGAGAGTTCAACGCGCGCGCCTGTCTCCGCGCCCATCTCGCCGATGGCTGAGGAGAAGCCACCGGCGCCGCAGTCGGTGATGGCGTGGTAGAGCTGGCGGTCGCGCGCCTGCACGATGACATCTGCGACCTTCTTCTCGGTAATCGGCGCGCCGATCTGCACGGCGCTGCCGGCCTGCGCGTTGATCTCGCTGCTCATCTCGCCCGAAGAGAAGGTCGCACCGTGGATGCCGTCGCGCCCGGTGCGCCCGCCGAGCGCAACGATGAGGTCACCCGGTTGCACCTGATTAGGGTGGCTCCCGCGCGGCAAGATGCCCAGGCAGCCACAGAAGACCAGCGGATTGTAGAGGTAGCCCTCGTGATACAGGACCGCGCCGTTGACCGTGGGAATGCCCATCTTGTTGCCGTAGTCGCGCACGCCGCTGATGACGCCGCTGGCAATGCGGCGCGGTGGCAGCACACCCACTGGTAGTATGTCGGCCGCTGTATTGGGTGGACCGAAGCAGAGGATATCGGTGCAGGCGATAGGTTGAGCCGAGACACCCATGACATCGCGAATGACACCGCCGACGCCAGTGTTCGCGCCGCCGAATGGCTCAATGGCAGATGGATGGTTGTGGGTCTCGACCTTGAAGGCGATATCCTGTGTCTCGTTGAAACGCATGATGCCCGCGTTGTCGCTGAAGGCCGAGACTACCCAGGGCTGCTGCACCTGCTCGGTGGCGCGCATGATATAGCTCTTGAGCAGGTTGTGGATAGTCTCTTTCATACGCACATGGCCCTGGCCATCCAGTTCGCGATACTCGATCGTCGCCTTGAACGTCTTGTGCGAACAATGTTCCGACCAGGTTTGCGCCAGCGTCTCCAGTTCTACCGCGCTCGGCTCGCGCCCCTCGCGCCGGTAGTAATACTGGATAGCGTGCATCTCGTCAAGGTTCAGAGCTAACATCCCCTGCTTGCTCAAGGCGAGCAATTGCTCGTCAGTCATGGCAGATAGAGCAACTGATGTTGCCGGCGGAGCTGATACCCTGGCAGGTTGCAGGGTATCCGTCGCAAAGACACCGGTCGTAGGAGTACCCGCAAGCAGGGCGTCCCTTGCGAGTGCGCCGGCATTTTCCGGGTGTGGGTAGGCTGGATACAGGTGATAGTGCTGTATGACGGGATTATATAGGAGCACCTGGGTGATAGCGCGGGTATCGGTCTCGCTGAGGCGGCCATCGAGAAAGTAGCGCTGGGCCGTGGTGACCTGCTCCAGAGCTGGCATGCCGAGCAGCGCGGCGCCCAGGTGTATGCTTTCCGCCAGCGTATCGGTCACGCCCGGATGAAAGAACACGTCAATGATATGAGAGGGGGATGCAGGCCCCTCAGGAGAGCCCGCGCGTGGATGTTCATGCCCGGTTTCGCTGATACGAGTTGCCTGCACTACTGGATCGCTAAGGAGTTCGCGGCTAAGCTGCTCGATCTGGGGGCGGGTACAGTCTACGACCAGGTAGTAAAGCTGGGCGGTGCGGATAAAGAGGGGGGCTGAACTGGCGGAGATGGTGGCTAGCGAGGGTAGTGTCGTTAGCGGCAACTGGCGTATTTCACGAGTCAGTTGCCGCGTCCGCACATCGTGCTGCGCCACAATTGCCCGTACCTCGATCTGATACCTTGTCACAATCCTTATCCCGTACTATATATTCTTAAATTGTGTCGTGGTTCCGCCGAATGGAACAGGTTCATTGTAGCACGTTCTTTTTATCGCTGGCAAGGGACCTGGTTTGCCAGATCCCTACGCCTTTGCTCCAGGGGCTAGCTGGACCAGCTACTGGAGGTGCGGCCGCCGGCCCCGTTTGAGCCATCGCGGGGCGTGCCACAACGCCCACAAAACGCTTCATCGGGAGACAGGGGAGCGCCACATTGCATACAGACAGCGGCAGGCGGGTTACCTGGCAAGCCAGCCGAAGACCTGGCCTGCGTGGGTCGACCATAGTTTCCAGCAACCGGTGCCGCAGGCGGGAACTGGGCGGCGGGCATCGCCCAGGTAGCATCATTGGGGTTAGACCCCTGGGTATAGGCAACGGTCTGATGGGGATCGTTCACCAGTGGCGGCGTATATTGTCCGCCCTGCCCGTAATTGCCCGGCATACCGGCTGGCGGAGATGCCTGCGGCATATATTGTCCGCTCTGCCTATAATTGCCAGGGATAGCGGGCGGCGGCGTATTATAGCCTCGATATAGATTGGGGTCGCCCGGCAGGCCGTTCGGTGGACCTTGCATATACTGACCATAGCCACCTCCAGGGAGGCTGGCAGGACCGGAGCCGCGCGCGGGCGTCTTGTTCTTCGAGGAATGCTGCATCAGCAGATAGATAATCAGCGCTATAATCGCCAGCGCGATCAGGGCAATCGCCACGATCAGCCCAATGAACAGGCCCCCGTTTCCTCCATTATCAGAGCTGGTGGTTGTGGGAGTAGTTGACGTGGTGGTTGTGGGTACCGTGTTGGGGGTCCCATTGGCGGACACAGTAGGCGTCGTTGCTGCCTGCGTTGGAGTGGACGCCGCCGTAGGCGTCACCACCGGCGCGGCGGCCGTAATCGTCAGGTGCTTTATGCCTGACGTATAAAATGCGTCCAGCAGGCCATTGCCGCTGGTCGTATCGACAACATACTTGCCCGGTTTGGTGGTCGCCGGAATGGTCAATGTCAGGCTGAACGTGCCGGTGTTGAGGCCGGTGGAAGTTGTCTGTCCACCGGTAACCTCGGTATTGCCTGGATCACAGGCTGCACAGCCAGCGATGTTGACCGTAAGCGGCTGGGGGGGAACCCAATCCTGGCCCGTCACGATAATCTTATCGCCCTGAGCCAGTGTGGTGGTCGAGATAGAGATCGACGGCGGGTTCGCTGAAAGCACCGTGTAGGGCGTGCTGCCGGCGTGGGGCATCCCATCAACTGGGGAGACCGTACAGACGCTGTAGCCCATGTTCACCTGGTTGGCGGTGGCCGGCCACTTGAAATTATCAGTGAAATTTCCCGCAGCGTTCGTGTTCACCGACCCAACGATAGTACCTGCGGCCAGGCAGACCGTTGCCGCGGCGGTGGAGGCGTCGCCCGGCACCAGTTTCAGGTTGAGCTTCTGGTTCGGCAGATACGTGCCATGCACGACAGCATTCTCGCCGACCGGACCTTGCGGGTTACTCTGACCCTGGTAAATCATACCGGTATCCCACGTAATCGTTCCCCCTACACCTGCCTGCGCCACCGGAGCCTGGCTGAATGCCAGCGCGCCCATGATTGCCAGCATAAACGCCAGCATAAGCAGGCGAGCTGTATAAGGAGACTGCCGGCGCCGAACGCCGGCGGTCTTTAATACCAGATGGCCGGTGATGGTCGATCTCTGTGCTGCGCCTGTGGAGAGCGGCTTTCGGCGCGCGGTTGCTCGTAAAGATGAGAACATCGTATGTAACAAACTCGTTTCCTCCAAATATCAATACATCCTGACCGCGTGTCGATCTGCTTCCTCTTCTGCCAGCAGGCGTGCTCCGCCGGCATAAAAACAGCACGCTACATAGGGAATATGCAGCCCGTGAGCCGCTCAGGAAGCAGCTATTTTTCCTTCCGGTATGATGAAAGCAAGAGAACTATAAAAAGACCACAGGACGCTCGCCCGTTGGGTATGCGAAGGAGATGCATGATAACGTCAAATACGCTCTTACGAATCATTGCACGTCTACAGCACAGCGATTCGGTAGCACATGGGCGACGTTTGTTGCTTCATTACCTCCGCAAAAGCAGTGGAGCGCGGCTAGGACTGCTCTTTCTTGTTGACCAGAAACAGCAGGCACTGCTGCTGCTAGAGCGTAGCGGCCGTCTGCCAGCCCGCCCCCGGCGCTCCACCAACGCTCGTTCTGCGAGCGACGCCAAAAAGCAGAAAACCCACGCGCGAGCGTCAGGAACAACCTTCGATCCCGGACGTATTTCACTCCACGGTATCTTTGGCGCTGCTCTTCAAACCCATGGTCCGCAATATATCCCCACTATACATGGTGACCCCCGTAGCTTGCAAGAGGAACAGTACTGGATTACTCCCAATGGCCAGGCAGTGGTGAGCGGAGTGGGCCGGCCAGCAACCCGGCAAGGGGTGCTTGTTCTATGTTTTGACTTTGACGCGGAGGCGCCAGAGGCGCAGACAAAAGTCATAGAGGCCCTCATGGAAGATAGAAGCCTGCTCCTCGTCTGCACAGCCCTGCTCTCCACCTATCTTTCGGAGTCAGAGAGCGAGTCCCAGGCGCCACAGCCCCGGCCTGAAGAGGTCATCGCGGAGAGCACCCGGACGGCGGTCGTTGAAGAGCGGAACCGCATCGCGCGCGATATTCACGATGGCATCGCACAGGATCTGACGCATATCCTGCATAAGCTTGAATTCGTGCAACGCACCCTTGAAAAGCAACCAGTAGTGGCTCTACGCGAAGTGAGCAGAGCCTATGATATGCTCAAAAACAGCCTGCAAGATCTACGTTACGACATCTCATCCATGATTCCAGCGAGCCTGGAAGAGCAGGGGTTCGACGCGGCGGTACGCGTGCTGTTGGATGATTACGCCGTCAATGAGCCGGGAGTGAAGATCTATTGTGATATAGATGAACCTGATCCGGTTCCACCGTTGCTGGAGGCGCCGATCTTCCGCGTGATCCAGGAGGCGCTCAATAATGTGCGCAAACACGCGCGCGCCAGCGAGGTGCGGGTGCGCATCAACCTGTTAGCGGGCATGCTGCTCATCCAGGTAAGCGATAACGGTGCCGGTTTTCAGCCAGAGGAGTTTATGAGCAGTGCCAGGGCGCGCCGCGAGCGGCGCCTGGGGTTGCTCACCATGCGCGAGCGTATGCAGCAGGTGCAGGGGAGTCTGGAGATCCAGAGCAGACCGGGTGGAGGGACGACTGTGAAGGCCTGCTTTCCCCTGGCGGTCTCCTCTGTCATGCTCACTGCTCGCGAGCGTGAGGTGCTGCGCCTGATCGTCGAAGGTCTGAGCAACAGGGATATCGCGGAGAAGCTTTCGATCAGCTTCGAGACCGTCAAATCGCACGTCCATCATATTGTCCAGAAGATGCAGGTCAGGAACCGCGTCCAGGCCACCCACATCGCCACCCAGCAGCGCTGGTTATAAGGAAGCTAATGGCCTTTTCTTTTTGCTTTTTTTGAGGTCGCGCTCCACCTGGATCACGTTGCGCACCCTTTCAAGGCGCGCAAAGACGCGCTGCATCTGCTCCAGCCCCTCGATCTGGAGGGTGGTGCTGATCACGACCATCTCCTTGTTCATATCTACGTTGGAGCTGACTGCCGCCATGTTGACGCCCACTTCGGAGATCACTGTGGCGATATCGCGGATCAGGCCGGGGCGGTCGCGCGCCACAATGATGACGGGGGCCAGGTAGTGTTCTAGAGAGACCCCGGCCCAGCTCACATTCACCAGACGCTCACGCTCACGCTCGCGGTAGCGGTTAATATTCTGGCAATCGGCGCGATGCACAATCGCACCCTTGCCCCGGCTGATGAAGCCCACGATCTCATCGCCGGGCAGCGGGCAGCAGCAATTTGCCAGCCGGGTCAGTAGCCCGCTCACGCCCGCCACCTGTAACTTTACCGAAGAGAGTTGCTTGCTGGAAGTAGATACCTCGAAGGACTCATCTTCATCCTTCCCATCCTTTGCCTCTTTGCCCTCGCGCAGCTCTCGCAACTGTTGCAAGCGCTCGCTCACTTTTACTGCGACCGCGTGCTGGCGTATCTCATCACTGCCGGTCGCGGCCAGCAGATCATCAAAAGATGCCTGTTTGTACTCCTCGATCAGCCAGTTTTGGATGTCTTCGGTGAGCACCTCCAGGCCGCGCAGGCCCACAACCTTGAGTTCCCGGTCCAGGCGCTCGCGTCCGATCTGGATATTAATATCGCGCTCGTGGATCTTGAGGTAGCGCCGGATCTTACTGCGCGCGGCGGCGGTGCGCGCGAAATTGAGCCAATCGCGCGTTGGATGCGCCGTGCGGCTGGTTACGATATCCACAATCTCGCCGTTCTTGAGTTCGTAGTCCAGCGGCACCATGCGCGTCACCAGGCGCTCACCATCGCCCTGCCCCACATCTGTGATAATGCGCGCGCCGGCGCAGTTATCCCCGACCTTCGAATGGATGCGATAGGCGAAATCAAGTGGTGTGGAGCCGACCGGCAGATCCTTGACCTCGCCTCTGGGTGTAAAGATGAAGATCTGCTCCTGGAAGATATCGCCCTTGACCGCCTCGACAAACTCCGAATCGCTGGTACTGGGGCTGCGCAGTTCGCGCTGCCATTCCGCGAGCTGGCGCAGCCAGGCCAGCAGCTCTTTGGCCGAGGCCGAAGCATGATCGCCGACATCTTTGTAATGCCAGTGCATGGCCACGCCATATTCTGCCATCTCATGCATAGTAAAGGTGCGAATCTGGATCTCCACGAGCTGCTCATCCAGGCAGAAAACCGTGGTATGCAGCGCGCTGTAGCCATTGGGCTTGGGATTGGCGATAAAGTCCTTGATCCGCCCCTCTTTCGGCTTCCACATACTGTGGATATGGCCCAACGCCAGGTAACAATCCGGCGTCGTTTCGGCGAGAATGCGGAACGCGATTACATCATGGATCTGCTGGAGATGGGCGCTCGCGTCGAGTTCTGCCAACTGCTCCGCGCTCAAGTGTTCTGAAGAGGACATGATGTCAATGCTGCGCAACAGCTTTTTGTAGAAACTATACAGGTGCTTCACGCGGCCTGAGACCTCGGTTCTTAAGCCAATGGAGGCCATCTCCTCGCGTAGGATGGTACACACCCGCTCAACATAGCCTTCCCATTGCTTTTTTTCGGCCTCGATCAGGTTGTAGATCCAGGCGTAGCGCTCCGGCTCCAGGATCTCAAAAGCCAGGTCCTCCAGCTCGCTCTCGACGCGCGACATACCCAGGCGACCGGCCAGGGGCGCGTAGATCTCGCGTGTCTCCTGGGCCATCGTCTGCTTCTCATGCGGATCGTAGGGGAAATCGGGATGGCGCAGCACACGCATGGCATGCAAGCGATAAGCGAGCTTGAGCAGCACCACGCGCGGGTCATCGGCCATGGCGAGAAACATCTTGCGCACCGTCTCAGCTTGCAGGCGCTGCAAGATTTCACGGTTCCGCCGCTTCTTGTGCTCTCTGCCATTGTCGGCCTCGGCCCTGGGCGTCGCCAGGTGCGCTCCCGCCTGTTTCTTGCGCTCAAGAATGTTGAGCCGCAGCATACTGCTGACCACGCGTTCAACAGGTGCGCCAAGCTCCTCTCCTACGCGTTCGAGCGGCAGCAGGTCGGCATCAAGCGCCTCAAAGATCAGGCCAGCGGTCACTCCAACCGCATCAATGCGCATTTCAGCCAGAATCGTGGCAATCGCCAGCGCATGCTCTAGCGGGGGAAGCAAACGCGTGCCGCGCTCGCCCCGGCAGGTCTGCTGGGCAAGGAGTAGCGCCCGCGCAATCTGTTCAACCTCGGCCACAGGCATGTATTCGTGTATGATACCCAGCAGGCGTTGGGCAGACGCATCCAGGGACGCGTTATATGCCTCCCCAGGCCATATGCTCTCATCTACATCCGGCGTGCGTTCTGAAGAAGCCAGTGAGGATGTATCCTGCGTCCGCTCGCCCGGCTGTTGGTCTATAATCATATCCACACATATTTCTACGCTGTTCTATGTCACGAGTTGTAGCTCTTGATGTATCACCCACCCCCGCCTGCGGATGCCCCTCTTTTCAAAGATGGGGAGGAAGCAGGCGTTCCTTGTTGGGGTTTGGGACAGGGGGCCTGCCCGTAAGCAAAACCATCGGCCCGTTGCACAACACGACAATACCTGGCATTGATGCCGTCGCACTTTCCCACACGGAAGGAGCCCGAAGATCGCACAGCAACCCGCCCCACATGCGTGCCTTCGGTTTTGAGCCGCTTGGGCAACCGGGGGACCTCAGCCCGCACCAGATCCCCTGTCGTAAAGCCTCGGATGCGCTTCGCTCGTGTGAAATAACTCACGGGAAAGCCTGAGCCATCCACATTGGTGCGCTGGTACCTGCCCCGTCCCTGCGCCTGGACAAGCACCATCTGGCTTCGCCGTCGCGTGACTGCCACCAGATCGCCCACACAGAGAGCATCCAGGCAGTGCTCCTTCTCGACGCCAAAGCGATCCCGATTCCATCGTGTCCGACCACCGCTCCAAGTCCCAATGGGCAACCCCAAGGGATGGAGGGCCTCCACCAGCGCGAACCGTGTGGTATTGACGGCAGCCGCATCTTTGAGGGGACGGTTTGCCTGGGCCTCGACCTCCAGATGTCCAAACGCGGTTGCACTCTGATTCCCTTTCCGGCGATTACAGTCGTGGCAACTAAGCACCAAATTGGACACCCGATCCGAGCCCCCGCGACTGCGTGCAAGCACATGGTCGAGCTCAAATGGAACCCTCGTGGCACCACAATACACACAGGCATGTCCAAACTTTTCGAGCAGATAGGCGCGAATCTCCCAGCCGAAGAGGGCTCCCCTTTGGTATTCCAGACCAGAGACCTCCGGGTTTTGCAGCACGGTCAGATCGAACTTCACCCGCTCGACCTCGATGCGTCTCAGGGGGATCCATTGCTGATAGCGTCTGGCCCAGGTGAGCACATTGCCGATGCGTGATCTCAGGCTTGGTGGCAACCACCCTTTGGGCCGCCGCCGATTGAGAAACCGGGGGGCCCGATAGCGCAGATTGGCGCTTCTGCGACGACGGCGATAGCGAGCCCGTTGGCCCATCGCCAGGTGAACGGCTTCTCCACGGTGTTGCAGATGGGCGAGATGCAACGCATGATGGACTTCTCCCTCCTTGGTGTGCTCTACTCGCGCCAGGGCCATGCCCGTAACCTTGCTGCCCGGATCAAGTTTGAGCACGACGGGTTGGACGGTACTTTCTTGGAGATGTCGGTCCTTGAGGCGGATGGTAAACGGGACGACTCGATGCACGACGGCTCGTTTCTGGGTCAGCAAGACCCGTGCTCGTTTCTCAGTGCAGGGCATCAACGGCTGATGGTGCCGATCGAGGACAAACACAGACATGCGTCTTGATCCTTTCTGCCTCCAAAGAGGCCCCTGTAAAGGGCTTGTGACGCATCTGGGCCAGGCGTGCCTAGATGACCCCTCTCGCCACAGTTGCAGAAGACTTGTCTGTTGGCGCACCGCCCGACACCCCGACGGGCTTTTAACCACCAACGGCAGTGCCAGGGACTGAGGTGGCATCCCTGGGTACCATGATCTTCTGAACGTAGATGCTTCCTCTCCCGGCCTGTGGGATCAGCATCTCAGGCTGGACAACGGGACCAACGTCAACTACGGGAGCAAGCCCCCGCGGTTGCCTAAGCGAAGAGGTCGCCCTCTCCGCTCGGCTTCAAAACCGTGCGTGAGACTTGTCACCTCACACGGCTCCTCAATACTGCGGTCGATTGTCATTGATACGCTCCGTGGCGTGTTTCGCATGCCTTTGGTCGTGACAATGACGGTGAAGTGCAAGCTTGTTGCTCAGTTCTTCACCACCACCTTCACTTTTTGGAGTGATATGGTCGATTTCTATTCGATCATCATCCCGGAAGAGAAGTTCACACCAGCGGCATTTTCCTTGTTGTTTCTGTAACAGTTTTCCTAGCGTCGTCTTCGTTAATGGGTGATCTTTTACGCGTTTTGCCCAATAAAGAAGATTTCCGTCGAACGGGCTTGCCCTGCCTTTTACCTTCATGTGGCGTTGAATAGGTGTCGTAGTGTGCCGTCTTAGCACCTGCTGTTCGGTTCCTTCTGGCGTGGCATATGTCC
>JBDTHH010000341.1:0-5510 GCA_039937055.1 Ktedonobacteraceae bacterium
CGGGCGGACTGGCGAGGCAAGCCACGCCCTACGGTCACACTCGGCGGTAAGCGCGACAGATGGTGAGATCCATGCAACTAGCTCGTGCGGCCTTTGCGCTGAAACTCAGCCTTCACCACAGTGGTCCCTACGGCGCGCCCGATGACGACCGGCGTCTCCAGCACATCGGCGGCGGAAGCGCCGATATCGGGTCGCGCAGCAATAACTTTGCGCGCCTCAAACTCTATGCGGCGCGAGCTGCGTCCAATTTTGGTGATGCGCCCCGTGGCCTCCACAAAATCGCCAGCATACACCGGAGCCAGAAACTCCACACTCTCGTAGCCGACCAGCAAGCCCTCATCGCCATCGCACATAACCGCCAGCTCGGTTGCTATGTCGCCGAAGAGCGAGAGCATATGCGCCCCGTTGACCAGGGTGCCTCCATAGTGGGCATCGCTGGCACTCATACGCACCCGTAGCTTCGAAGTATACTCTTTCGTCTCAGACATGGGTACCGGTCACCCTTTCTTACCTTGTTCATCTCCCGCGCATGCAAGGAGGGGGGATTTCACAACGATCTGTAGATATAACCCACACAATCTCATACATGGGCCTGGTACCAGTATGCAACGCCGGTATGAGAAAAGCAAACGCGCCACGCCTTCATATTCAGTAGGCCTTTATGCAACTCGCTGCATACGCCACACGAACCACACTGCCAGCAAGACCATCGGGACGCCCGCCACTAGCAGCGAGGGTGTGTAGCCCGACGCGTTAATCAGTATACCTAGCAGCGCCGCACCTATCCCCTGGCCAATAAATAGGCTGAAGGCGAAGAGCGAGACAGCGGTGCCGCGCGCCTCCGGGGCAAGCTCGGTCGCCTTTGTCTGGAGCGTGTTATGGATCATATAAAAGCTGAGACCAAATATTATATTGATGCATACAAATGCAGGCCAGCTATTGAGCAGGGCGATGGCCAGGTAACAGGCACAGGTGAGCGCACCACCAACGATAATCATGCCATTCTCGCCCAGGCGCAGCACAAACCAGCGCACCGAACGACTGTAGATCAGGTTGCCCAGGCCGAAGCCGCTCAGCATCAGGCCAATGGCGATGTAGGGCAGGTGATAGCGGTCTCTGAGGAAGGCGCCCAGGTACGTGAATTCCCCATAGAAGAAGATGCCTTCGATAAAGACCGCGATAATTACCAGGCGCGGAGCAGGGTGGGTGAGCAACTGGGCATACGGCTTAAGCGAAGCAAGCAGACCTATGTGCCGGGCCTCTGGTGCAGGAGTATGAGGCATGCGGCGCGTGAGACGCCAGAACAGGATGACGACGACGATAGAGAGCAATCCATATCCCAGGAAGATATAGCGCCAGCTCAGGTAGTCGCCCACGATGCCACCCATGCTGGTGCTGAGGATCTGGCCAAGCGCGATGGCCGTCAGATAGTGAGCGATGGCGATCTGGCGCTCCTGGTACGGGAAGGTGTCACCAATATAGGCCAGCGAGAGCGGGATCATCGCCGCCGCCGCTGCCCCCGTCAGGAAACGCAAGAGATCGAGCAGCAGCAGGCTCGGTACCAGTGCGCAGGCGGCGGTGCCCACAGCGAAGACCGCCATCGCGCCCGTCATCACGCGCAGTTTGCCGATACGGTCGCCCAGCGGGCCGTAGAGCAATTGGAACAGGCCATACGGCAGCGCATACGCGGTCACGATGACGCCCACCGCCCCGATGTTTGTCTTGAATTCACCAGCAATGATGGGGAGCAGCGGCGTGACGACACGCGCATCGGCGGTCACGATAAAGGCCGCCGTCCCCAGCAGCATAACCACCAGGCGCGTTGCTGCCTGTTTCTGCTGGAGCGCGCTGTCGAGCGGTGGTATAGATGGACCTGTCTGAGCGGTCCCCTGCAATTCATCTGTACTCATAGCTGCCTCCCTATCCCAGGTAGTCTTTCATGTGCCGCGTGATCTGTGCAATGCGCTCGTCTCCCCATTCTTGCACGCTGGCATTGCTGGAGCCAAGAATGAAGTTCACAGTGGTCATATCCCGCATGACCAGGAATGTCGCCAATTGGGCGTCGAGCTGGTCTGGTAAACGGCGTACCCGGTCATAGCCTGTCAGATAAGCTTCTCGCCATGCAGGATAATCCCTGGGATCAGCCAGGACACGACGACGAAATGAGTCCAACACGGAAGCCACATCGAACAGGTAGTGTCCCCAGCCACAGTCATCAAAATCGATGACCCCCACCTGCCCATCTTCGATCAGGATGTTATCGCAATGCAGGTCAGCGTGGATCAATCCCCAGTGCGCCGGCGTCGTTTCCAGGGCCTGCAATTCATCCCGTACGCATACACTTACAGCCGCCAGGAGTTCGCGCTGGCCGGGTGTAAGCAAGGCGGCCGATTTCTCAGGACCCATGATCGACGAAGGGCCAAACAGCCGCTGCCAATCCCAACAGGGACGGGCAAAACCGGCAGGGGGAACAAACTGCTCGACATGCAGATGCAAGGAGGCGATACACGCTCCAATGCGCTCCATCATCTGTACGGGTACACCAGGTGCAGGTGGGGCCCCTGGGAGCCAGCCAAAGAGGGCACAGTGCCGGGGCTCCGCTACCCCAGAGACCTCAACGGTGGTGATCAGCACTCCATCAAGCGTGGGTACAGGTTCTGGCACCAGCACATTCGTCTCGCGCCGCAGCGCGAGCAGCCACTGCATCTCCGAGCATTGCTCTGCTCTATCATAGCCAGCGGCGGCGCTGACACGAAGATATTGTTCACACTTGACCTCTCTGATAAACTCAAGTCATGACACAAGAGGAAAAGATAGCTCACCTTCGAGCGGAAAACCAAGAGTTGCGAGAAGCCCTCAACCAAGCCCTGGCTCAATTGAGCGAGGTGCGGGAAGATCTGCGCCTGGCTCTGGTCCGCATCGAGGAACTGGAAAAGCAGAAGACGCCTCCTCCTGAGTTTGTCAAAGCGAATGTGAAAAAGCCAAAGGCGGAAGAAAAGAAGCCGCGGAAGAAACGTGCGAGCGAGCACAACCATGGTCGTCCCCGCAGCGTGCCGACGCAGATCGTGGAGCATCGGATCGTGACCTGTCCCGATTGCCAGTTGCGCTTGGGAGGGATCAGTTTGGCGCGCGTGCGAGAGGTGATCGATGTGCCGCCCCCACCGCCGATAGAAGTCATCCACCATCGCATTTTCAAAGGCTGGTGTGCGCAGTGCCAGAAATGGCATGAGGCCCCGGTGGATTTGCACACCGAGGTGCTTGGGCAGGGACGTCTTGGCGTGCGGCTGAGCAGCCTGATCGCGACCTTGCGTACGGTGATGCGTTTGCCCATTCGGCAGATTCGCCAGTGAGTGTTTAGCCTGCATGGAGTGGAGGTGAGCATCGGAGAGATCGTGGAGGTACTCCACCGCATCAGCACGCATGCCCACCCCTTGCTCGACGATCTCAAGGCCACGATCCGTGCGAGTTGGGCAGTGCAAGCCGATGAAACGGGATGGCGAGAAGATGGCCTCAATGGATATATCTGGAGTGTGAGCACCCCAAGCGTGCGGTATTACGAGTATCATCACTCTCGTGCCGGAGAAGTCATCAAACAGTTGCTAGGAGAAACCTTCCAGGGGGTGCTGGGAAGCGACTTTTACGCAGGATACAACATCTATCAAGGCTTTCATCAACGCTGTTGGGTCCACTATTTGCGGGATATCCATAAACTCAAAGACAAATACCCCGATGATGAAGAGGTGTGGAGGTGGGCCAAAGCGGTTAAAGATGTGTACGACCAAGCGATAGCCTGGGTCGCACAGGACCCCGATCCTGGCTTGTCTCCCCGCCAACTCGCGCAGCATCGTGTCGCGCAACAGCATGCCTTCGAGCAGCAGCTTTGGGCTATCTGCCAGCCGTATGTGCGCACGACCGCGCCCCAGCAGACCTTGTGCAAACGGGCGGAGGATTTTTTACCCGAACTGTTTGTCTTCGTGGCAGTGCCAGGCGTTCCTGCGCACAACAATCTGGCCGAGCGCAGTGTCCGCCCTCTGGTCATTGCCCGCAAAATCAGCGGCGGCACACGTTCCCCCAAGGGGTCGCAGACGCGGATGGGGCTGGCCAGCCTTTTCGGGACCTGGATGGCCCAAGGACTCAATCCCTTTTCTCAATGCCTGGCTCTCCTCACCCAATCAAACCCGTTAGGCTAAGTCTGAACATTATCGACACGAAGCACATACTGCGCTCCTGTGGGAATCATGATATGATAGACGGTGTTGTCCTCGTACTGCAAAAGGACAACCTGGACTTCACGAAGGCCGTAACGGGGCAAGACGCTCTCTACCAGAGGATTCAGGCGACGCAGTTGTTCCTGGTACGGAAGGGTTTCAAAGGCTTGTGTCAAGTACTAACGCTCCTTCAGCATGTTGTGTGCCTTCTATTGTACATTTTTTTACTATCGTTCCAACCTGGGAGAATTATACAATTGTTACCTCTTCCCGGCGAAAGCGTATTCACTATAGAAGACGCCTGATACTAGAAGAGCAAGGAGCGTCAAGGAGGATTTTTATGACGAACGTAACAGGCAAGGTTGCCATCGTAACCGGAGCGGCCTCCGGAATCGGGCTGGCGATTGCCCAGGATTTCGCGCGTCACGGCATACGCGTAACCCTCGCCGATATCGACGAGCAACGCGGGCGCGCCGCGGCTGGCGAACTGGCGGGCGCGCGCTTCCAGGCGGCGGACATGACGAACAGCGCCGACCTGCAGCGGCTGGTAGACGAGACTATAGCTGCCGAGGGCCGCGTGGACATCCTGGTGAACAACGCCGGCTTGCAATATGTCTCCCCGATCACCGAATTTCCCGAAGAAAAGTGGCGGCAACTCATCGAGATCATGCTCACCGCGCCCTTCCTGCTCACCAGGGCCGTGCTGCCAGGCATGTACGAGCGCAAGTGGGGGCGCATCATCAATATGGGCTCGGTCCACTCGCTGCGCGCATCGGCCTTCAAATCGGCCTATGTGGCCGCCAAGCACGGCATACTGGGATTGACGCGCGTCACCGCTCTTGAGGCGGCGCAGTACGGGGTGACCTGCAACGCCATCTGCCCATCCTACGTGCGCACGCCGCTGGTCGAGAAGCAGATCGCCGATCAGGCGAAGATGCATGGCATCCCAGAGTCGGAGGTCGTTGAGAAGGTCATGGTCGCCGAGGGGGCCATTCGCCGCCTGCTAGAGCCTGAAGAGGTGGCGGCGCTGGCAACCTACCTCTGCAGCGAGGTCGCCAGCGCCATTACCGGCAGCGCGCAGATGATCGATTGCGGGTGGACGGCGCACTAGGAGACAGACGCGCAAAGCATGGTATACCTGGTGCCTGCCTTGCAAGGCAGGTGAGATAAGAAAAATGGGTGGCATCAGGGCTTGACACTGCGCATCATGTCTGGTATGATACATCTCGCAACGGTTAGAGGACAAAAGCAGTTCTCAGCCGGGCAAGCCAGGAGCCGTGGTGTAGTGGTCTAACATGCCTG
>JBDTHH010000342.1:0-2950 GCA_039937055.1 Ktedonobacteraceae bacterium
GCGTTGGCTTCCCAGGCGGGCTTGTAAACGGCGCCCCTACATATCGGTTCGGCTGATGAGGCTTTTAGTAGCGCGTGCGTGTCCCGGTGCGTGTGCCAACGGGCGTCTTCGGCTTGATGGTCGTACCCGTGCCGGAGTAGTCATTCAACAGCGATTGACCCTGCTGAACTCCCTGCTGGACCAGGCCCACGAACTGTCGCAGGTAGGTGCCTACCAGGCGGCGCATGTCAGCGCCGGTGCGCGGCGCGTAGAGCAGTGCCGCCACGATGCCCGCGAGCAGGCCCAGGCGGAACAGGAAGCGCGCACGCTTGCGCTTACGCGCCATGTGATCCAGGCGATGCTGGAAGGAATCCTGGACATCACCCAGGTTGTCCTTGGCCTTCTTCAGGCCCTTGGAGGCGCGCCTGGCGTTCTGCTTCAAGGCAAGCTGTGCCAGGCCCACGCCGGCTGCAACCGCGCCCTGCGCCAGGCCCGCTTTATCCTGCATGCTGCCCTGAAGGTTCTTCAGGTTCTTGGTAGCCTTCTTGCGGGCCTTCTTCAAATTCTTGGCGGCGCGCTTCGAATTGTCCTTCCAGGCATCCTGTGCGACATCCAGGCCGGACTGCACAACCGACTGGCCTTTGCCGAGGCCGGACTGGACAGTGTCCTGAACAGTGCCTGACACATCCTGCAGGTTAGACGTGGCCTTCTTCAGGTTCTTCTTCGCGCGTTTGGCATTCTTTTTCCAGGCATCCTGGGCAATGTCCTGCCCCTTTTGCAGGGTCGATTGTCCCACTGCTACACCTGACTGTACGCTATCCTGCACAGTATTGGTGAGCTTAGATAACTGCTTCTGGGCCTTCTTTCCGGTCTTCTTGACCTTGCGGCGACCGAAAAGTCCCTGCACTGTGTCCAGCGCTCCACTTACCGCGCTCTGCGTCTTGGCTAAACCGGACTGCACACCATCCTGAACTGTTGTCAGGGGCGACTCATCAACTGCACTGATCTTCACTCTAATCACCTTTTCTGTGTCGTCATTGCTTTCAATGATTACACTATCGTTATTACGTGCCATATTGTACCTCACATCCTTTCACCTAAGCTCTACTCTGGATATATTACAAAGGTCAGCGCTTGCTCACGCTAGTGGTGAGCGACTATGCCTTTAAAACAAAAATAGGACCCTTTACCAAACTACTTACAGCACGATTTATGAGCTAATAGGGTTTCAACTGTGAGAAACGGCTTCTTCGTTTTGCCTCTCATCAGGATGCGGATGGCGGAGAGGTCACTTTCGGCAAGCTGTTTATAAATTCGAACTGCGTTTCACGTCCGTCAACGCGAATACGCAAGAGATCGAAGGGCGTCTCGTTGCTCTGGATAATGCCCGTGCGGCCGGGGTCGGTTGTGGCGCCCACGTAGCCATCTCCGGCCAGCATCGCCGCGATGCGTTGCTGCATCAGCGGTGTGCCATTGCGGAAGGGTTCTCCCGATGGGTAGCAGAATTGCTGAATGGGCATGTTCAACAGCTTTTGCAAGACCGCCTGCGATTGCTGCAGCTCTCGCTGTACCATCTGCGGATCGCCGATGATGATCCAGCCCAGGCTCACGTGGTGGACCGTGTGCGAGCCGATCTGCATGCCGGCTGCCTGTAGCGCGCGCACCTGATCCCAATCTATGTAGTCAGGCTGCCCGACCTTGCCGGTGATGATATAAAACATGCCGCTGAAGTTATAGGCCTGCAACAGGGGCAGGGCGAACTGGTAGGCATCGCGGTAGCCATCATCGAAGGTCAGAATGATCGGGTTTGAGGGCAAGGGACCATTGTAGTAGAGGGCAGCAAACATCTGGTTGAAGGTGATCGTGTGGTAGTTATGCTCTTTGAGGTACGTCAATTGCGCCTGGAAATGGGCCGGTGTGACTGTGAGGCTCAGTTCAAGCAGATTGGGTGGGGTCGCGGCGGAGATATGGTGATACATCATGATGGGGACCTGCACACTATGCTTTATAGCCTGCAATGGTGGCAAGATGGGGGCCTCCAGATCGGCGGGACCTCCGTCAAGAATGCGCCACTGCGCCGCGTCTTGTTGCTGGTCGGGAGTTGGCAGGATGACGAAGGGTAGATCGTGAAATACACTGTCGGGGTGGAGGGCCTCCGGGGTGAGCAGGGTCGGCTGGCGCTGTAACGTCTGATCTGGTTGGAGTTGCAGTGAGACCGGGAGTTCTATCACCTGTGTATACGCGCTCATCGTCTCAGGGTCTACCCAGCGGGAAAGGATTTTGACATTACCCATGCTGAAGCCCTGCAGGATGTAGTGCTGAAAACGTAGCCTCCAATAGTCTGCGAAGGCCTTTTCGTTTGGCCAGTGCGCGCGTACCTCTGGATGCAGCATCGTCCACATGCCATCATAGCTATGCTGCAGCAGGTCGGTCATATACCCCTGCGTCACAGCCTCTGCTTTGTCCTGATCCCCCTTACTCACTGCCGGCTCTATAGCCACCTTCTGGAGAGCGATCTTCGAAATAGCGCTACTTGACAGCCAGGAGGAGGTACGCCAGACGACGAGCGTTGTCGATCCCAATAGAAACATGATGAGGAGCGTCACCAGCAGCCAACGCCGGAAATGCGCTGCGCTGGCGGGCTGGACTTCAACGGGTGTACGTATGAGCTTGCCCTTTTGCCATTCTATGGCCTCTAGCTTACGCGTTGTGTTCCGCATATTTACGCACCCTTCATTGCTAAATACGAGCCTGGGGGATGTTACATGCAATATATGTCTATATATATACACGTTAATATAGCAAGAACTGTTCTCTTTGAGGACAAATGGTATGGAAGTTAGGCTAAATTGACTAGCTCATTTGCTTGTTGCATGCTATGGAAAAGAGGTAGGAGACGGGAAGAGGTAGGGGCGCCGTTGACAAGCCCGCCTGTTCGCCGACCGACACATCTCACTGGCGAACAGGCGGG
>JBDTHH010000343.1:0-7778 GCA_039937055.1 Ktedonobacteraceae bacterium
GGACGCCGCAGGTAGACCCGCTCCCCATGAAGCACTGGATACGTGTGATTGTATTGTATCTCGGTCATAGCAATCCTATCAGATGTGCGAAACTCGTTCCGGCAGCCAGAGGTTCAACGCCCAGGGCCTGCGCCAGTGTCTGTCCAAGATCGGCGAAGGTCGGGCGGTCGCCAACATTCACGCTGGCGCGCACCGGCTCGCCATAGGCCAGCATCGGCACCATCTCACGGGTATGATCAGTCCCCTTGTAGGTGGGATCGACGCCGTGGTCGCCTGTAAAAAAGATGGCATCGCCAGGCCGCAACACCTGCTGCACCCTGCCGAACCAGGCATCCACCTCGCGCAGGGCCTGGGCATAGCCCTCGCTATCACGCCTGTGGCCCCACAACATATCGAATTCGACGAGATTCACAAAGAGTAGCCCTGAAAAATCCCGCTCGATCCAGTGCAGCGCATCCTGCATACCGGCGCTGTTCGTCTCGGTATGGTCACGCACCGTCAGCCCGCGCCCGGCGAAGAGGTCTTCGATCTTGCCAAGGCCGATCACATCTTTGCCAGCGGCCTTCAGCACATCCAGCAGCGTGGTGCCCATGGGAGCCAGCGAGTAGTCCCGGCGATGCTCGGTACGTTTGAAGGCACCAGGCTCGCCCACGAAGGGGCGCGCGATCACGCGTCCGACGGCATGCTCTCCTGTAAGCATATCACGAGCAATCTGGCAGATATGATACAGTTCTTCCAGCGGAATCACCTCCTGGTGCGCCGCCACCTGGAAGACGCTATCGGCGGAGGTATAGACGATGGGATAGCCGGTGCGCATATGCTCCGCGCCAAGTTCGGTGATAATCTCGGTGCCGGAGGCGGGCTTGTTGCCGATGACCTTGCGCCCGATAGCCCGCTCATAGGCGAAGATGACCTCAGGTGGGAAGCCACGCGGATAGGTGGGCAGGGGCTTCTGGAGGACCACGCCGGTCATCTCCCAGTGTCCTGTGGTGCTATCTTTGCCGGCGGCCGCCTCTATCAAACGACCATAGGCTCCACTGGCGGCGGCGTGCGGCGGTGTGCCCTGGATGGGCGTGATATTGCCGAGGCCGACGCGCCCCAAATTGGGCAGTTCCAGGCCACCGATGGCGCGCGCGCAGTGTTCAAGGGAGCTGGCACCCTCGTCACCATAGGCGCCGGCATCAGGATTGGCGCCCACGCCTACCCCGTCTAACACGATCAGGATCGCTCGTCTGAGTGGCATCGTTGTCTTACCTTACCTTTTCAATGCGTGCGTGATGCGGCAGCGGCTCACCAATCAGCGGCAACGCATACTCAAAAAATGGCGACGTCAGCATCGTGCCGCTGGCATCCAGGTATTCGGCAGGCAGCAGACGCTGCACGTTTGCCACTCTGGCAAGCTCCACCAGGTCCGTTATGCAATGATAGCCGGTTCCCTCCTGGCGCACCAGGGTCACCATTCTGTCGTTGTCGCCGTCCAGCGCGGCCTGCGTACTCGCTTGCCCCACGAGATAGGCTTCGTCGCGGTCAGTATGCGAAATGCTGTTGGAGGCCATGCGTTGTAGATCTCCGGGTTTATCGAAGCGCGCGCGCAGTTTTAGATGGTGCATTACTAATTCTACCAGATATTGCGCCGTCCCGCTCAAAAGCGGATGCTGGAACGCATCCAGGCCCACCTGTCCGGCGCTGCCGAGCGCCTGCCCTTGCTCATCGCGGATAGTTTCGGCCGCCACTACGACGGCGTAGCCGACACGGCGCTGCACCGCCTCAACCTGCGCCAGGAAGCGATCCGCGTTGAAGCGGCGCTCAGGCAGCAGGATGATATGCGGGGGATCGTCCTCCTCGCGCTTGCCCAGGGCCGAGGAGGCTGCCAGCCAGCCCGCGTCACGCCCCATGGTCTCGATGACCTTGACGGGATAGTGCCCCGGAATGGAGACCGTGTTCATGCTGGAATCCATGGTGGCCAGCGCGATGAAACGGGCGGCGCTGCCGTAGCCGGGACAGTGGTCGGTGAAGGGCAGGTCGTTGTCGATGGTCTTGGGGACGCTGATAGCCTGTAGATCGTAGCCCGCCTGCTGAGCAGCCAGGGCGATGCGATGCGTGGTATCGGCCGAATCGTTGCCGCCGATGTAGAGCAGGTAGCGGATATTGTATCTGCGCAGGAGGGCCAGCACGCGCTCCAGGTCGTTCTCTTGCAGCTTATAGCGACAGGAGCCAAGCGCCGCCGATGGTGTATGCAGCAAGCGATTCCACAGGTCGCCAGGCTGCTGGCGCAGGTCAACCAGATCCTCCTTGAGGAAGCCTTCGATGCCATTCAGCATGCCATAGATGTTCTCAATGCGCGCGTCCGCTCGCGCCGCCTCAAATGCCCCGACCAGGCTGGCGTTGATGACGGCGGTCGCGCCGCCGGATTGCCCGATAATCAGATTGCCACGAGTTGTCGCTGTCAATGGTTGTGTCTCCCGGTGCTATGGTGATTTTTCTAGTTTCAGAGCCATTATAGCAACATTGTAATAGGGGCGTCGAGCCTCGTCAACGTCCTGTTAGCGAGTTTGTTGGCACACGCTCAAGATGGGGAGTTGCCACATGTGCTAGTCTATTCACAGGCGCTTCACCTGATCCCTGCGAATACAACAACGAAGGAAACAGATTTTAGATGCGAGAGAAGATTATCCTCGATTGCGACCCCGGCCACGATGATGCCATTGCGCTGCTTGTGGCCGCCCATCACCCGGCCCTTGATCTGCTAGCCATCACCACTGTTTCGGGCAACCAGACGGTTGAGAAGACGACATACAACACGCTCAAGATCTGCTCGCTGGCGGGCATTCGCGATGTGCCGGTTGCCAGGGGCGCGGACCGCCCGCTGGTGAGACCGGCGCAGCACGCGGCCAGCATTCACGGCGAGTCAGGTCTGGATGGACCGGGCCTTCCTGAGCCAACGCTCGAAACCGTGCCACGCGACGCCGTGGAGCTACTCATCGATCTGCTGCTCGCTTCGGATGGAGATATCACGCTGGTGCCGACCGGGCCGCTGACCAACATCGCCACCGCCATCACGCGCGAACCGGCGATCGTGCCCAGGATCAAGGCCATCTCGCTGATGGGCGGGGCCATCGGACTGGGCAATACCACGCCCGCCGCCGAGTTCAATATCTACTGCGACCCGGAGGCCGCTGCCATCGTCTTCGCCTGCGGCCGCCCGATCACCGTCTCGCCCCTGGAAGTGACCCACGAGGCGCTGGTGAACGAGGAGGTGCTGGCGCGCCTGCGCGCCATCAAGCGCCCGGTCGCCACCTTCGCCGCCGACCTGATGAGCTTCTTCGGAGAGACCTACCGCAACGTCTATGGCTTTCCCGCGCCTCCGCTGCACGATCCCTGCGCGGTCGCCGCCGTCGTGGACCCCACGATCCTGCACGCGCATAGCATGCACGTCGAGATCGAGACCAGGGGCGAGTGGACCTCCGGCCGCATGGTGTGCGATGTCTATGGCCGGCTGAGCAAAGAGGCCAATGCCCGCGTGGGCTACGGGCTGGAGGTGGAGCGCTTCTGGGATCTGGTGATTGAGACGCTGGCCACGTACTGAGCGCGAAAACTATCAGATCTGGTAATCCATCTCCCAGCCCTGGGTCAACTCCTGGTGTTTCGCCAGGGTGGCACCGCCTTTCACCAGCAATTCAGCGGGCTTGGCGGCCACCACTGAGTTGGCGGGGACCGATTCGAGCACCAGGGCCATAGCGCCGATCTTGCTGCCACGGCCGATGGTGATTGGTCCCAGGATGGCCGCGCCGACGCCGATGGTCACGTCGTCCTCGATGGTGGGATGGCGCTTCTGCTTGCGACCGGGGCCTGGCCGCCACCAGCCGGTCGCGCCAAGCGTCACCTGGTGGTAGAGCATGACATTGTTCCCGATCACCGTCGTCTCGCCGAGCACCACACCGGCACCATGATCGATGAAGAAGCGTCGCCCAATCTGTGCCCCCGGATGAATCTCGATGCCGTTGGTCACGAAACGCGCGAACTGCGAGATCAGGCGCGGCAGGAAGGGGATGTGCGCCTTGTAGAGAGCGTGCGCGATGCGGTGATAGAAGATAGCCCAGACCCCCTGGTAGAGAAGGGCCTCGAAGATATTCTGACAGGCCGGGTCTTTCTCGAAGATCACATCGATGGCATCGGGCCAGCGTGTACGGCGGCGCGGCGTGGCGCCGGGCGCGGGAATAAAGATACCGGGAGGAAGTTGGGGAAGCTGTGAAAAATCTGGCTCGCCATCGGGAACAAGTTTCTCGCCGCCCGCTTCCCCTGAAATACGCTGTGCCATGCTGCTGCTATCCTTTTCCGTTGACCTGCCTGGATCGTGTTGTGCATCTACGCTCTTTGGAGTGTATGGCAGAGAGTAACAGATGTCAAGAGGAAAAGTCGTCGTCTCCCAGTTTCCGGCTCCTGATTTGAAGCAACATAGCATACAGAACCAGGACAAAGCACAAGAGAGAGATTCCGCCTCCAATGAGGCGAAATAGGCTCACTGTATCAAGGGAGAAACGATGGCTCAATGCAGGGATAGCGAAGATATCCCTGATTGCTTGCCCTAATGCCAAAAACAGCAATCCTATCGCTGTAACTATCCTGGGCTGACTATATGCTTGCTGTTCTCGACGCTTAGGGTTACCAGCGCGAATGAGATACAGTGTAAATCCGGCGGCCATGACCACAAAAAAGAGGGTTAGAAGCGCCCGAAGGATGTCTTGCAGCATTGCCCTATATCCTTTCCAAATCCATACGTAGTTTCAGGCGTCGGTTACAGGAGAGCCTTCTTCGCGCTGGAACCTGCGGAAGCAAGCCCAATACACCGTCAAAAGAATAAGCAGCGCGGTCCACGAGCACACCAGAACCAATCTTGGCGGGAAGAAGCCCAGGTCAAAGTCTAAGAGGCCACCGATCAGCCAACCGGAGATAAGCAGGCTCCAGCCGGCGAGAAACCAGCGCACCGTCAGCGCGCCTTCGCCCTGCACTGTCATGGCCTTGAGGGCGCCTGGGGAAAGGAGGCAAAGGTCTGCACTCATCAAGAGGAAGCGGCTCCCCATGTCCCACCAGTAACCTGGAAATACCAGCACTCCCAGGTGTGACCCCAGGATGACAAGTCCTACGCACGGCACCGCAACTACAAAATGTGTCCGCGCGCTCAAACCTCCAGGATCTTGCCCGGAAGGCAAGAGACGACATGAAGCGAGGAGGCGCTCTTTCAACGGCGAAGTTCCGTGAAAGACGAAGAGGACCAGAAGCATTTGCAGCAAACCAACCGCAACCAGAAAGAGGCTGGCCTCCAACGCGTAGAGCAAAGCAGAGGAAGCCAGCCATGATAGCACAACAAAGCCAGCAAACAAAAGCAGTTCGTCTGCACCAATCAACAGCCAGAGAAAGCCTCTGATAGGCTGTGGCCCTGTTTCCTGTTTCTTCTCATCGATCAGATGCTGCATCTGTGGAGCCTCCGTCATCTCCAATACGAATGGCTGTCAAGTACCTACAATTGGCACTCTTGGAAACCCGCTGTTGTATCTGGCGGTAAAATTACGTTTATCTATATATGATGTTAATTTGAAGGAACAGCCTATCTTATATCAAAAGGAAGGCCTACCGCCATGCAGAGTACCTTTTCCATGTTCTGGCCGTTTTTGATCTTCACAATAATTATAGCTTTCCTCGGCTTGGTACTGGGCAGTACAATTATAGTCTTTGATCTTAGAAAGATGCAGCGGGAATGCGAGAAAGGACTGCCATCTATTTGGTATCGACGCCTCAATGTACGCCAGGGTATTGAATGCGTCGGTATCTCGCTGGCTTTATTGCTCTTCATAAGCGCTATAGAGTATAGCCTCGCTCATCATTTCTCGCTCCCGATCCTAAGCATGATTATGGCAAGCATTGGCATAATAGCGAGCGGCGTGTTACTGGTTGTCGATCTTAGAAAGATGCAACAAGAACGAAGAGAAGGACGGCTATCTCTCTGGCATCGACGCCCCGCCACTTTGAAATACCTTGGGCAAATCCTAATTTGCCTGGCTTTCTTGCTGATGATGGGAGACGGTGCCTATGAGCAGGCTCAAGGTTTCCCTGACAGCTACTTCCCCTGGAATCTCATTTTCTTCTTTGTCGAGGTCCTAATCTGTCTCCTGGGTGTGGCCCTCAGCTTTTATGCAAAGAGGCTCCAGAAACAAGGTGGTCCTCTAGATACATAATTTCCCATTCAGGCTCTCCTGCTAAAGCTCCATCATTCTCTCCTGCTAAAGCTCCATCATTTGTCTTCTGCGTGACGGCTCAAGAGTACAAGGACACAAAAAAACACAAAGTATATACCAAAGATAACCCAAAATACATATGTTACATTTATTGCATTTCTTAAGGGGAAAATAATAAATCGCAAGGCCGGAGTTAACGTCATCACCTCGACGCCTGCGAGGATCATCCCCAGTGCGAATGAAGGTGATTTGTACCAGGGTAGTAGTACCCCCTTTTTCCTGGCATGCTGGCGTTTCTTTCCTATAATTGTAAATACGAAAATTAGTCCTACACTACCCAAAAAAGCATCAGTATAGGTCAGCAAAGAAGTCAAAGGTACAAGGTCCATCCAAATAAATGCTGTAATGCCCCATGACAGAATATATGCCAGCACACCAAATTCGGTAGCGCGCATTTTTACTTTGTCCATAACACCTCATCTTTAAGTACATCAGTGAATGGTTTCCTTTTCATCAGGATGCTACAAGGCGTTCGAAATCGGTGCTCACAATGGCATAGAGCAGCAAAGAGAGGGGCAATACAAGGTCAATGCTCAGAATGACCTTGGCGTCTATATCTTGCTGGAAGAAAGAAAGGGCGATATTTACCGCAGCAGGGATTAAAAGCACAAGAGTCGCTTGTAACCGGGCTTCTGCGAGGCTCACACTATAGAATACAAAGCTGAGAGCTGCGACTATAAGAAGAGCTTTGCGCATTGAGTCCCTCCGATACTCGTCAACGTTCAAGACGTTCTTCATTGCTTCCAGGAACTTAGCACAGCTATCTGTACAGGTATACTAATTACTACGACACATGCATAGAGAAATACAAATGGCTCGTGCATGTTGATTATCAACGGGAAAAGAAATGTCATGAAACAAAGCTTGTCACTGTGATTACCGCTGAAAAAACATATGCCTTGCCTGCAATGACCAGGCTGCGTAGTGTCAAGGCTCCTCCTGAGAAAAGCAACAGACCAGCTAGAAGCAAAACGAGAAGAACCATTCTAGATGAGGTGAGAGCTACCAATATCATGCTACCAGATACAGGCAAGCCAAAAGTTCCCAGCACTATGAAAGCACTGGTGCGTTCATCCAGGTCACCATCTGACCCGTCTTGTCGCAATCTGTATCTTTGCAGGCCTACTACCAGGCTCACCAGGCTCAGAATACATACAACCAGCAAAGGCGAAAGCCAGAATATCATGCTCCATCTGCCTCGTTTCGTTCATAGCCTGATTGCCTAAATCTCTGTTTGTAGAGACTTAGACCGGTGCGCAAGATCTCCTTCCCCAGCATGACAAAGACCACAAAAGACCCGATGTCAGCAATAATCGTTACGGGATAATCATACCAGGGCCTTGATGCTCTAAAACCCCATTCGATGAGTTGGAGCGTCGTTACTACCATTACAAGGATGCTTGAGATCCATGAGCCTATACATTGGATAAGCTCTAGCTTTTTTCCTTTTTGGGCATGTACAGTCTTTTGTTTCCGCTCTGGCTC
>JBDTHH010000344.1:0-17598 GCA_039937055.1 Ktedonobacteraceae bacterium
CGCGCCCCGCTTTTATGACGAGGTATCTAACAGGACGGGTAGGAGCGCAATTTATTGCACGTATAAGGTTTCCGATGCATCGTTCTCCTCAACGGATTCGCGCAATACATTGCGCCGGACGCGGTAAATCGGGTCCCTACGTAGATCAAAGCGATTACCGATGAATGTGTTGGAGAGGCCAGCCGGGCACAGGCCAGAGGCATCCCTACACGAAATCAGATCTCGCGTCGCACGAGCACAAACATCTCGGCTTTGATACCAAGGAGGAGGAACGGGGTCACTTCCTGGATAGTGAACGCGCTATCCTGTGCTTTGAGCTTATTGCGGAGCTGCTGGGAATCGCCTGTGAGCAACACCATGCGCCCGCCTGGCTTCAGCACGCGGGCCATCTCATGCAGGAAGCGCCGGTAGAGCGTCTCGTTGGCATTGCGCGAGCCAACCTGGTGGCCGAAGGGCAGATTGCAGGCTACCGTGTCGATGGAGGCGGGAGAGATGAACGCGAGATCGGTAGCGTCCGCTTGCTGTACATGGATGGGCTTGTATTTGGTGCCGATATTGGCCAGCGCAACCTCCACAGCTTCGGGACGAATATCGCCGCCGATCAGTTGCTGATAGCGACCCCACAGGGCGCGCTCGATCAGGATGGTCGCCGCGCCACACATGGGATCGAGAAAGGCATCGTGATCCTGCGGTTGCGAGAGCAAGACCATCGAGGCGGCGACGGTAGGCCGCAGGGAGGCGGGCAGGTGCTGGTGCTTATAGGTGCGGTGTCGCATGGTCTTATCGGAGAGTCGCAGGCCGACGATTACCTCTTCGCCCAGGATGGTCAGCCAGACCTCCAGGTCGCCTTCATCTTCCACCAGCGCCCAGCGTGGATGGGCCTCGCGAATGGCGCGCTCAATCTGTGCCTGGGCCTCCTTGCGATACACAATAGGATCGCCAAGCACACGCGAGATCACCCGGAACGTCGTGCGCTTACTCACACCCGCGGAGGGGGGCATAACCTGCTGTTGGATAGCCAGAGATCCCGACCAGTCAACCTGCCCAAGCAGCATAGCGGGCAGCATAGGCAAGCCTTCTCTTCCCGGCGGCAGATGATCGAGGGACGCGATCAAGCAGAACACATCCTCGACTGTGCGTAGATCATTGAGCAGGGTGGGATCGTCGCGATACTCGAAGACGAGCAGTCCATTCTTGGTACCCATGGTTCTGTATCCCAGCAGCCTCGCCCCCGGCAGCTTCTGTTCCACCTCTCGCCACGCCACCTTCTCTAGCCCAGGCATCGTGTGCGCATAGTAACTATATTTGGAGAAGGCACGTCTAGGGCTTGCGGCCCGCGTGGTCTTTCTCTTATTCACTGCAACCACTCATTTTTCTCCCTGCGTAAAGCGTTCATAAGCCTCTCTCAAGGCAGTTTCCGCGCGTGTCTGCGCGTCGCGCGCCTGCTGAATCTCTTCCTGGAGTACAAGAACGTGCCTGCGGATCTGGATGATATGGCGGATACCGGTCGCGTTGACCCCTTGCACATACAGTTCGGCCACCTCTTCCAATACCGCCACATCTTCGTCCGAGTACAGGCGATTCTTCCCGCTCTGGCGCGCCGGTTCTAATAACCCTGCCTCTTCATAACGCCGCAGCATCTGCGGGGGCAGGCCCAGGAGTTGAGAAACGACTCCTATAGTGTATTTTGGCATGGATGTGCTGGCCTCGTCAGGCATCCTGGCCAATGGTCGAGAGCGTCGCTTCATAACGCCTTCCCCTCGCTTGCAGAACTCCTTGCTCACCGGTATATACTCACGCGATCTTCGATGAGCTTCAGTAAGAAGATACACCTTCTTACAAAATTTGTCAAGTCATTTTAAACAAGCATACAGATCAATGTAGGAGCGATGGCCCTCGCAATGATAGGCCCAAGACGTAGGGGCGCTTCTTCTCGAACAGGTGGATGCCGTCTTAAGCGCTCTGCAAAAACCTCTCCTGGCGAAATACCATCGCCTCGATACAGGTCACAGAGCGCTCCGGCATTATTTGACGCGCTCGACGTACTGACCGGAGCGGGTATCGATGCGGATGCGATCGCCTGGATTCACAAATAGGGGGACGTTGATGACGGCGCCTGTCTCCAGCGTCGCCGGCTTGGTCACGTTGTTGGCGGTATCGCCGCGCACGCCTGGCTCGGCGCTCTCGACCGTCAATTCGAGGAAGTTCGGCATCTCGATGGCGATGATGGTCTCGGTCTCGCTATCGACCAGGAACTCTACTACGTCCTGCTCTTTCAGGAAGCGCACGGCGTCGCCCAGCCGCTCAGTAGAGACATTCTGCTGATCGAAGGTCTCAGTATTCATGAACACATAGTCGCTGCCATCGATGTAGAGAAACTGCCAGTTCTGATGCTCGACGCGCACGCTCTCCACTTCCTCACCGGCGCGCAGGCGCTGCTCCAGCGTACGCCCACTTTTCAGGTTCTTCAGGCGCACGCGTACGAAGGCGCGCCAGTTTCCTGGACTGACATGATGAAACTCGACGACGGTATACAGTTCGCCGTTATAACGTATAACCATACCGTTATACATATCGGTCGTTGTGGTGGTTGCCAATGGCGGAATCTCCTTATCTTTAGCAGAATGCAGGAACGCACCCTCTTTTAGCATACATTATTCTTGATCGTAGTAATACTCGCCCTACACGGCTAGCGCAGTTTCTTTTGTTGGCTCCAGTAGCATGCGCATGCCGAACTTCGTGCGCAGGTGTAGACCTGTCACAAAGGCCAGTTGCCCTTTACGGAACTCTAAAATGTTGCCTACGACTGGTTTTGGCTTCGGGCCTGGAGGGAGTTGATACGTCATCGAAATACCCCGTGATTTGAGAGCGCAGACCGGCAACGCTCTATGCATGAAAGGAAAACTACACATTTTTCCTTCCCATTGTAGAACGGAAAGCTGGCGGTGTCAAAGGGGCTGACGGATCAACGGGCCAACAATCGTGACAGAGCCTCTGTATGCTCGGAGAACTTCGCGAGGCGCTTTCGCTTGAGATTCTCGCGCAGCACCCAGGCGATATCATTATCGTCCCAGGTCGCGCACTCACGCATCAAGGCAAAGCCTTCCTCGGGGGCGGCGGCGGTCACGACGCTCAGCGTATAGCCCAGCGCCTGGCGCAGCACGCGGAAGCCGTCGCGCTTGCGCTCGCTGCTGGGAGCTACATGCACCTGTTCCAGAACGATCTGCTGGATGTGCAGTGCCGCGCTGATGTTCTCAGGAGTGGTGAGCAGGGGCGGCTCCGAGATAGCAGCCACCGCCGCGCGCTGCCGGAAATAATCGCCACTGCCGGCCATAGCGGTAAGATAGTTAATGGTGTCCGGGGCGGCGACGGACACCAAACGCTGGAAGCCAAGCACAGCCCCTTCGCGCACACGCCAGTAGCCACTGTTGGCATGCTGATCAAGCAGGGCACAGGCCTCGGTGCGCCATAGCGGCCTGCCCGCGGCACACGCGCCCCAGGCGACCATGCCACAGAGCAGGACAAATTCAGCGGGCGTATTGGAGGCCACTGCTTCACGATCATCGGCGCTGAGGTAGTCCAGAAGCTCACGCACCTGCGCGGGCTTCGCTGAGACCCTGGCGGCCAGAAGATCGCTGACATCATTGACCAGCTCCAAATTTGCGCGTGGTCCGGGTAAACGGCTCTGCTCGCGCAGATAAAACTCAAGAGGGCGCGGCCGGTCTCTCAAGGCCCTGTCAATCAGGGACGATAATGTATCGTGCATCTCTCGTTTCCTTTGCAGAAAGATAGCGGTGCTTCCACCCATTCGCTTCAGGCATAACCCCCATCCCTGGCAGTACTGGAAGGCAAGGTCCCTGTTCCAACTCCATCGTAGCAACGAGGTGGAGCTTTCGACTGCAACACAATCTTTACATTTAAGAGCCGTCAGCTTATTCATTGTACTGCTTTTTTTGGCATTATTCAATGCCAGGTGCTGCGAATATCTATATGGCTCTGATTTCACAGGCCAATGCAAAATTGTCCATCTCTCTCAGCTCTGTCTCAGGTTCTTCACAGATTCAGCACAGATAAGTACGCTATTCTTGAGCTATCTATGTGCAGCAGTTCAGTTCGTTTCAGCTTTCGGAAAAGTCAAAATGAGAAGTTCTATGTGGCAGATGGAGGAGCTTTTGACCCTCAGCACTTATCACACATCCCGCTGACTCTGTTTAAAGGAGAGAATCATGTTAGTGTTCTTCAAGTTTCTGTATCGTAACCTCAAGGGGTATCGTCTGCTTGTCATGCTGGCCATCATTTTCACCATTACCCAGGTCTTTGCCGAGATTGCTATGGCCTTTCCCTTAAAATTCATCCCGAGCAAGGTACAAAACCCCGGAAACGACCCATCGTGTACCTTCCAGTTCCTTAATCCCATTCTCGATAAATTCGACATCCCTCAGATCGCTCCTGAGCTGCAACCAGTGGCCCCCGGCCAGCCGCCGCAGTCGCCCGAATTAACGCAGTGTCCGGTTTCACCAAGCGACCCCAATCCGGTCCTGATCACCAGTCACCATACTGTCAACGGGGTGATCGTCTTTTCGATCGTGATGCTGCTTGTCTTTGCCGCACTCAACGCCGGCCTGATCTACCTTGAGCTCTTTCTAGCTGCGCGGATCGCGCAAAATCTCACGGCCAGGTTGCGTAATCAGCTCTTCGATCATCTTCAACGCCTCTCGCTTGATTGGCACGGCAAGCAGAAAAAAGGCGACCTGGTTAACCGTATCACTGGCAACATCTCCGATATCGAAAAGTTGGTCGCCGACGGGTTAGTCGATCTGATGGCAGGTATTCTGACCCTTGCCGGTGTGACCATAGTTATGTTCCTGCTCAGTCCAACCTACACGCTGATCTCCATGTCCATTATCCCGGCCCTGTTCCTGATGACATTCACGTATACACGCACCATTAAAGCAGCGACGAAGCAGGCGTCTAAGGCAACGGGACAGGTCTCGGATGTAGCAACCGAGGATATCAACGCGCTGACGGTCATCAAAGTCTTTACGCGCGAGGAAAAAGAAGCCATCCGCTTCGGTGGCTATGTCGATACCACCCGCAGGGCGGGTCTTAGAGCTGGCTACTTGCAAGCTCAGTTTACGCCTCTGGTAGGTTTTCTCATCGCCATAGGCGTCGCCGCGGTTATTGGCGTAGGCGGTTACGTTGCGGCCGGGAATACCTTTAATCTAGGCTTCTTTACCGTTCAACCTCTCAGTATTGACATCGGGCTGCTGGTCCTGTTCATGACCTTCCTGAATCTGCTCTACCAACCCATACGAGACCTGTCAAAGCTGACGACGCTGGCCGGCACGGCGGCCTCGGGCGCTGAACGCATCCAGGAAGTACTCGACCAGGCCCCCGAAGTTCTGGAGAGCCAGGTTCCCTACCACGGCCCGACCAAGTTACGCGGTGACCTCACTTTCGAGAATGTCGTCTTCAGCTATACGCCAGAGCGGCCGGTGCTCAAAGGCATCAACTTGCACATCCCTGTCGGCCGGAAAGTGGCTCTCGTAGGTCTCTCGGGCGGTGGCAAGACAACACTGGTCAAACTGATCCCGCGTTTCTATGAGGTCACGCAGGGATCGGTCAAGATTGATGGCCAGGATAATCGCATGTACCCGCTCGCGATCCTGCGCCAGAATGTCAGCATGGTGCTCCAGGATTCGGTGCTTTTTGAGGGCACCATCGCCGAGAACATCTCCATCGGCAAACCGGGAGCAGAGCCACAGGAGATCATGGAGGCGGCACGCAAAGCGAACATCCATAATGTGATCGTCAATGAGCTTGGTGGCTACCAGCGCCTGGTCCGCGAGCAGGGCAAGGACCTATCCGGTGGTCAACGCCAGCGTGTCGCTATCGCGCGTGCCATCCTGCGCGATGCCCCCATCCTGGTCCTGGATGAGCCAACGGCGGCCCTGGATGTCGAGGCCGAGGCAGAAGTGATGCGCGCGCTTGATCACCTGGTCGAAGGGCGCACGGTGATTATGATCTCGCACCGCCTGAGTACATTGGGCAACGTCGATGAGATTATCGTGCTTAAAGAGGGACAGATAGCCGAACGCGGCAACTATACCGAATTGAAAAACCGGGGCGGCATCTTCGCTTCGCTGCTGGCAGAACAGAACCGCTATAACCAGGAAAAGCTGGCAGAACAGAGCCGCATTTACCGGGAAAAGGCTGGGGTTGGCAACCAATCGATTCTCCGCTCAGCCTTTGAACCGATGCTGGCTATGGCGGGCCAGTCCCCGTTCCAGCAACCTTTCCAGGCGCCTTCTCAGCCTGGTCAGAACTGGCCCTCGCCGCGCAATGGTAATGGGAGACAGCAAGGACAGTCGGCACAACCAATGCCCGCTGTGAAGAGCGCACCCAGGGCGCGTGTCGTGATCGAAGTGGAGGGCAAGGCGGTTGGCGAGCGCGTGCTGGACAAACCATCGCTGACGATTGGACGGCTTTCAGGAAACGATGTCCTGATCCCGTCACAACGTGTCTCACGTTTGCATGCCAAGATATATGATCAGAACGGCTCATGGGTGATCGAAGACGCGGAGAGCCTCAACGGGTTAGTCTATCAAGGCCAGCGTATAGACCGGCTGGTGATGAACAATGGCGATCGCATCTTCATTGCGCCGATGGTGATGCTGCAATACCAGACAGCCTTTTAAGGTTGTTGCAAAAAGGAAGGAAACTTTATGTCAGCATACACACCACTCGCGCCAGCACGACGAAGCACAACTGGTCGCATCCTCACCTGGACCTCGGGCATTGTCAGCTTCAGCATCCTGGCATACCTCATCCTGGTGATTGCCCATCAGTTCGCTGTCCCGCCTCCGGCGCACCGACTGGTGATTGTCCAGGATGTCCCTTTGCCCGATGGACTGGCAAAAAACGCGCAGGATGCTACCTCGTTGGCTCCTGGCGTTGAACTCCAGTTCGACGCCTTCGACTTCCAGGCGTATGACGCCCCCACCCATCGCCTGTTTATCGCGCGTACCGGGCCAAATCCCGACGATATGACGCTGAACCGTATTCCGTTCGATCCTAAGTACGATGGCAACGTTGTCGTCCTTGATACGGTGCAGACGAAAGTCATCGGGCGTGTAGCGGCCCCACAGGTGTCGGGGATCATTGACGCGCCCGATCTGCACAAGGTCTTTGCGGCAGATTCGCAGGATAATATTCTCTACGATATCAACGTGAATACCATGCAGATCGAGGGACAGATCCAGTTGCCAGATCTGGATGGCCCCGACGCGATCGGGTACGATCCAGTTGACCATCGCATCTTCGTCTCCGATACAGGGTCTCCCGCAGACGTGACAAAGACGGGAAATGTTGACAGGAAGAACGAGAACATCGCGGTGATTGATGCCCTTCACGATAAACTGCTCGGCCTGGTAAACTTTGGCTTTCTGCCTCTTTTGGGAGGTGAGCAGGCTCCCGTCACTCAGCCAGGAAACATCCCCACCTATGGACATGATGTGGGACATAATGACTATGATCTGGGGCATGACTACGTCACTTCTCAAATCGCGGCCAATGCTGACAGTCCCAACGCCTATATTCTGCCGCCACCCCATACAGCAGAATTTATTGCGATAAATGCGCTGACGATGAAAATCGATAAGCGTATCGTGCTGCCCGCCTATTGTAGCACGCCCCATGGGATGAACATCGATAGGGAGCAGCACGTCGCATTCGTGGCCTGCACCGACTTCAATCCCCAGGCCGGACTCTTCGCCAATCTGCTGCGCGTCGATCTGCGCACAATGACGGTTATCCCAACCGATCCCGCTACGGTGCGTCTGGGGGAGGGCCCGGACCTCGTGCGTGTTGACCTTTCAGCGCATCTGCTCTTCGTCGCCTGCGGGGGCGGTGTCACGATCTTCGACGAGAAATCTGGAGAGTTCCACCGCCTGGGCCTAAATTTTGTTGCTAGAGGGGCGCATTCTATCGCAATCAATGAGCAGACCCAGCAGATGTACTTCCCGATTTTCGCCGGAGGCTTACCTTTGCTACGGGTTACACGCTATAACCCGTTCGGGGTTTAGTGTATCTCCATCTCGATGCTGAGATGTCAAGGGACACGCCGTAGAGGCCCCTTGACATCTCAGCGACATTCCCTATACGCTACACTCACGCAGAAATAAAGATCGGGGAGACCGATGAAGGCACACATCCTGGTTGTGGATGACGACCCACGCATCACAGAACTGCTGCGGCGCATTCTGGCCTACGAAGGCTACAGTGTGACCGTGGCGGTGAATGGCGATGGAGCGTTGAGGCGCACGCTGGAGCGTGCGCCCGATGTGATCGTGCTCGATATCATGCTGCCAGGGCTGGATGGACTGGAGGTAACAAGGCGGCTACGCGCGTCGAGCGATGCCGTTCCCATCCTTCTGCTGACAGCACGAGACAGTGTTGCCGATAGGGTGACGGGACTGGAGGCGGGAGCAGATGACTATCTCGTCAAGCCTTTCGCGCCAGAGGAGTTGCTCGCGCGTGTCAAAGCGTTGCTGCGGCGAAAGCAGCTAGAGCACTATGAAGTGCTACGCTATGCTGATGTGTCATTAGATACCGGTACGCGCCTGGCATACCGGGGCGCACGTGAGATCGAATTATCACCAACTGAGTACGAGTTACTGGCCCTCTTCCTGCGCTATCCACGCCAGGTGTTCACGCGCGATGTGATCATGGATCGCGTCTGGGGGCTTGATTTCGAGGGATCAACCAATGTTATGGAAGTCTATGTTGGCTATTTGCGCACCAAGCTGGAGGCAGAGGGTGAGCCTCGACTGATTCACACGATTCGCGGAACTGGCTACGTTTTCAAAGGATGAACTTCTTATGGACCTGTCACATGATAGCGGGGAACGCGAGGATGCGCCAGGCATGAGGATGTGAAATGCCGCTACCAAAAATCCCGACTTCCGAGCGCGGAAGACCTCATTCCTTACGCCTGCGCCTGGTGCTCTGGTACGGGATGTTGCTGGCTGTGGCATTGGCGCTTTTTGCGGCGCTTGTGCTCGTGCTAACAACGAATACAATTGACACGAACGCGGATAGTGATGTACGGGCGGAGACGCGGGTCGCAGTCCTGGAGTTGGGGCATAAGTTGTCTCCGCTGCCTCCTTACTGGCCGCCCGGGTTGACTCTTGATGTCATCAACACCTATAGCTACCCCGGCATTGTTGTTGAGGTAGTGGATGCGGGTGGTCGCATCCACTACCGCTCAGCAAGTAGCAGCGTTGCACCTATTGCGATCACTTCCACGGCAACAAGCGCGGCACTTGCCGGACGGACAACCTGGTACACGGTCACTGCGACGGGAGAGCGGGCGCGGGTGGAAGTTCTGCCAATCAATGAGCCGATGACAGGGGTAAGCAGTACTGCCGGTGAGAGCGTAGGAGGCACGCCTACAGGCAGCGGTCCTGTCATTGGCATGCTCGTAGTTGCCAAGTCACTCGACGATGTCGATGACATCTTTTCACAGCTACGCACGCTGCTTTTACTTAGCGGGTTAACAATTCTGGCAGGGGCGCTGGTAGGCGGGTGGATCATCGCGACAAGAGTGTTGCATCCCCTGGCGGAGATAGGCGCGACGGCGCGCAGCATAGCCGCGCTGGCCCGGGGAACACGCATCGGCGGATTGAGCCAGCGGGTGCGCCGGCCGCGCGGTCATGATGAAATGGCTCAGGTCGTGGATACCTTTAACGAGATGCTCGCGGCCCTGGAAAAGGCCACGAGGACCCAACGGCGTTTTATTGCTGACGCCTCGCATGAATTGCGAGCTCCCCTCACTACTATCCAGGGGAACCTGGCGTTCATGCGGCGCCATCTAGACGAGCTAGCGGTGGAGGAGTGCAGTGTTATGCTCACCGACGCCCACCAGGAGACGTTGCGCCTGGTAGGACTGATGGAGGATCTGCTGCTGCTGGCTCGCGCCGATGCCAGCGTAGAGATGCCAGCCATCAAGCCTGAGAAGGATAGTCAGGTGACGGTAAGGAGCACAGACCAGAGACCGCTGGTTGAATTGGACCACGCGGCGCTCCAACTTGTCCGCCAGCTCCGCAGACGGTTAATCGTCGAGGGATCGGCGTTAGAGCTGCTGGTCGGTCAAATTGAGCCAGTGCGGGTGCGAGGGGATGAGGAGAGCCTGCGGCGGGTCATGCTGATCCTGCTCGACAATGCCATCAAATATACATCCAGCAATAATGAGGCAGGTGCGGGGCGGGTGACTGTCTCGCTGGAGCGGGTAGGCAACTCGGCAGCGTTGCGGGTACGCGATACCGGCATCGGTATTGATGCGGCCGACTTACCCTTTGTCTTCGAGCGTTTCTACCGCGCGGACCAGGCTCGTTCACGCGAAGGGACGGGTCTGGGACTCTCCATCGCACAAACCCTGGTGGAGCAAATCGGCGGCCGCATCACGACCGAGAGTACGTCAGGCGAGGGCAGTACATTCACTATCTGGCTACCGCTTGTATAGAGCCTCGCCCGGTTTCCAGAACGTGAGAAAGGGACGGGGATGCAGTTCCAACCACATTTCAAGCTGAGCGCTTGTCCGAACGCCACCGTCGATGACGGCACGATAAATATCAATGGAGGGATGGCGAGGAATGGAACTATCTTGCATCCGGGCCTTCAATTCCAGGATCGCAGGTCGCGTCTCGGGTGTGAGCGCCTGTCGCAGTGGCGCGACCAACTGCGCCGCACAGGGACCGGGGTGATCACGACGCAGCGACCACATATCAAGCTTCCAGTCGGTTCCCTCATCTGTCCGGTAGATAAGGCGCCAGTACAGCCCTTCATCTGCTTCGTCCAGATAATTGCCAAAACGAGCCTTGCGCACGTTTGGATGCAATGCACACTCCCGCAACACGGCGAAACCATCCTCAATGCGTGGCACGTCACAATGGATTTCCATGTCAATGTCAGGAGCCATCGCCAGCCCATATGCCACCGCTCCCACAAGGATCGGTGTTCCGAAAATCTGCCAGCGCTCGAAGAGCTGAAGCTCGGCGAGAATCTCATGGGCCTTGCGTAAGCGCTCTTCGGCCTGATCCAGGATATCGACCATGTTCTTACCCCCAGATATCTCTGCTATACCTTTCTGTCCGCGAGTATATACTGAAGGCGCAACGTCTCATGAATACCGTGAGATTGCGCCTCTTGTGCTAACCTGGTAAACACCTCATCTTTGAATTGCGCGAGCACCTCCGGGGCCATCTGTTCCAGTGAATAGCGCGTTCCATGCGTCCATCTGGAGTCCCACCATTCCTGGGCATTCGCGTAGACAAAATCGGCCTCTTCCTGGAGTACCTGCACATCGCTAAAACCGGCCTGTGTGAGATAGTCAGGAAGCTGCGCATAGTTGCTTCCTTCTCCGCCACCAGCGTGCAATGGAAAGTGATAGCGTGCGTGATAGTCGCTGATGCGCTCTCCATACCAATGTGAGAGTGCATCGAGATCCTGAGCGACAGTAATGCCCACTTTTCCGCCAGGGCGCAGCACACGAAAAAATTCAGACAATGCCTGTTCCAGATCAGGAAACAGGAAAATTGCAAACCCACACAGCACCGCATCAAAGGAAGCATCAGGAAACGTCAGGTGTTCAGCATCCATCTGGCGGATGGAGACATGGGGCAGATTGCGACGCGTGACCTCTGCCATCGTTTCTCGCACCATGCCAGCAGCTACATCAATCCCGATCACCTGGCCGCGTGGTCCAACGACTTCCGCCGCCGGAAAGAGATTGGCGCCTCTGCCAGTTCCAACATCCAGCACCTGTGTGCCTTCCGCTAATTCCATGCGTTCTACGAGATGCCGCCCCGCATAGGCGAAGATGTCCGGCCCAACATGACCATACTCCGAGGCAACGCGATGATACAGATCAGCAATCTGCTCTTTTTGCTCTTCATTGTTGCTCATGAAAAATCCTCTTTACCTCTATCGTACCCAGGTTCACGGCTTTTTTCAATGACGCAAGCATAGCATAGCTCTATCAAGTACCCTCATGCCTGTTATTCATGCAGTTTCACAGCACCGACCAGGAAGCGATGTCTCGGCAAATGAATCCCTTTGTCAGTCTGGAACCTTGCCACATAGGCCTCCAGCGAGGACTTATCCTGCTCTGAATCAAAGTCTTCAAAGATCGGCACCCCCTGCAGGAAGACATCAAAGTCGTGATAGGAGGCATAGTACTCGTCATACAGCACGTCTTGACGATAGACCACTTCAAAGCCCGCCTGCTGTAAGCGATCTTCAGCTTGTTTGAGAGCCGAAGTTTTCCAGGCATGATATCCTTGACCGCGGCCAAAGATGCGTTTGAGTTCCCAGGTGTCTTTCTCGCCAATGCTGATCATTAAAAAGGAGCCTTTGGGTCTGGTGATCCGATAGCACTCCTGGTAAGGACTCGGCCCTCGACGGCTGTAGACAAGATCAAAAATGTTAGCCGTAAAGCTGGTCTGGGAAGCATCCTGCTGTTCAAAGCGCACATTGGTTCGCCCCTGGAGCTGCTGTTCTGCTTGAGCCAGTTTCAGCCGCTCCACAGAGCCATCGATTCCGACAATCTCGCGAAAGGAGGCCGCCATACTCAGGGTAAATCCGCCATCCCCGCATCCAAGATCCAAGGCCACTTTGTCCGTCCCGCTCAGTTCAAGAAGCTTCTGCTCGAACATCGTTTCTGGGTTGCCCTGCGGGTAGTCCGCGAGCGGGTGCTTCATCCCTTCAAATGTGCCAAACTTCCTGGCGACTTTGTCATAAAACTGTTCTGTCATTCCTGGGGCCATCCTTCCTGGTTGTTGTTACTACTTACTTATGCTGCTCGGTTTATGCGTTGGTTTCACCTCTCTCGGACTCTAGAACGGATAATAGCGATAATCAGTAGATTCTGGGAAGAGGCGCATGCCAATTCCTGTGGCCTGCCCATGTATTGGCGCCCAATGCTGAAGGCAGGCCGCTAGCCCTTGTAGGACGTGCGTTGCTGGCAGGTGTCTTGCAAGGGTGGCATGAGGCGTCCAACGATCTGGCAGAAGCCAGTCACTCGCGAGAGAAGGTGCGTTCGTTTCATTCGTAGAGGTGAATGCCTGAAGCGTTGCGCGATGAAGAGAAAACAACGTGTGGGACATGCGAGGAGCAAGAAAGATAACGCCTTGTTCAGGAAATAGACCCAACGACTCCAGGAGGACAGGAAAAGGCCCAGGGGCAGAAGCCACAGGGATCAGATGCGTTTCATAGATAGCGATATCTTCTACATTGTAAACAGCTAGAGTGATGTGGGGTCGGTAGCCTGTCAAGCCCAACTCTGTGATGCCGGCATCTATAATATGACTCCAGTATGTTTGAATGGCTTGCTCTGTGGCCGGATCGAAGGTGAGATTGATACAAATTTTTAGCATCATTCCTCCATGCTGTTATCTATTCGCTATCTGGACCAAATTCGTTTTGTAAAAGGAATGCTCGTAGAACATCTCGTAGCAGATCTGGCTGTTCTATCCACGGAAAATGTCCAACGTGAGGCAGCTCAACATAGCTGGCGAATGGCATACATCTGGGGTATCAGCAGAGAATGTTGTAAATAACCTGAACGCTCCGGGCAGTCGCTGCATCCTTGTCGCCTGGATCTGATCTGATCATCGCGGCTAGATGATACTCTCTGATTATAGCTCATAAGCATCACCAAAAGGACAGATCGTTACAATGACCACTAAAAACGGCATCATTGAGCCGATACATGAAGGCTGTATGGACGTTTTGCGCCATTCTCGTACCCCTCTTGACTTTCACCCTACCTGAACGTTGTATGCTGATAACAAGAGCTGTTCACCTATCTGCAAATGGGCAGGAAGAGATGAGATGAGATGTTAAAGATTCGCGATTTTGCTAAGCTCGCCGAGGTGTCGATGACCACCCTGCGCTACTACGATGAGATCGGACTCCTCAAGCCGATCCATGTCGATCCTGAGACCGGCTATCGGTTCTACACGATGGATCAGTTGTCGCACCTGCATCGCATTCTGGCGTTCAAAGAGCTGGGACTGGGACTCACACAGATCGTCGAGATTCTGGACGAAGGCATTTCTCCTGAGGCATTGCAAGGGATGCTGCGGCTCAGACAGGCACAACTCCAGCAGCATCTCCAGGCGGAACAGGAGCAACTCGTGCGCATCGAAGCACGCCTCCGATCCCTTGAGCAAGGCAGTTCTCTGCCAGTGTATGAAGTCGTGCTCAAAGCGGTCAAGCCGATCACAGGGGTCTCTCTGCACCTGACAACGACGGATTTGGCGTATCATGCGCACTGGATTGACGCCATCGACGCCATGTTGCAGCGCTACAGGGTCAAACCCATCGATCATCTGCTCGTGCTTCATCCTGAGAGTGAGGACGAGCACACCCCACGTTCAGTGGAGGTTGTTGCACCTGTTGAGTGGAGAGACGCCGCTACTCTGACAACCCGGAGCGAGGGACGGCTGACACGGTGCGAGTTGCCAGCGTTTCCCCACATGGCCAGTATCCTTCATCAAGGACCTCCCGCGCTGGTGCTGTCAGCCTATCAAGCGCTGGGAACCTGGATGGAAAACAATGCCTACACCATCGTTGGACCCCGCCGCAAGATTTGTCTACGCCGGGGAGAACATCTTGACGACACGCTCACCGAGATCCAGTTTCCGGTCGAGAAAGTAGCATGAACGAGGAGAAGAATACATGACGACAACAACACATTGGACGAAGAGAGTGATATGTAGATTAAAGAGCAACAGGAGGGTATCATGATCATTGTGACAGGTGCCAATGGCAAGCTCGGTCGGGCAATTGTAGAGCACCTGCTCGAACTCGTTCCCGCTGAACAGATTGGCGTGAGTGTCCAGGATACTGAGAAGGCACAGGACCTTGAGAAACGAGGTGTTCGTGTCAGGAGGGGTGACTTTGACGACGCCGCGAGCCTCGCTCATGCTTTTGAAGGGGCATCGCAAGTACTGATTGTGTCAGCCTCCCGCACTGGCGAGCTGGCTATCCGCCTGAATCGTACGGCGGTTGACACGGCTAAAGCGGCTGGTGCTCAAAGGATTCTCTATACGAGCCACATGGGTTCGAACCCGGCATCACCCTTCCCTCCCATGCCCACTCACGCCGCCATAGAGGTGGCACTGCAGGAGTCCGGCGTGGCCTTCACAGCACTCCGCAATGGCTTCTACGCGTCGTCCGCAGCCATGTTTCTTGGCAATGCCGTTGAGACAGGTGAGGCGATAGCACCAGAGGACGGGCCGGTTGCCTGGACAGCCCACGCCGACCTGGCAAGAGCGGCGGCGATCACGCTGACCAGGGGCGGTCTTGACGGCATCACCCCCGCTCTCACCGGCTCCGAGGCGCTCGACCTGGCTGGTATCGCAGAGATCGTCTCTGAATTGACGGGTCGACCAATCCGTCGGGTCGTTGTGTCAGACGATGCGTTTCGTTCTCGCCTAGTCGCTCGCGGCACCCCTGAGCCAGCAGTTGACATGCTTCTGGGAATGTATGCCGCGAGCAGGCAAGGTGCGTTCGCTCAGGTCAACCCGACTCTCGCTCGCATCATCGACCGACCGCCGATGCCCTTGCGGGAGGTCCTGAAGGCGGCGATCTCAAATGATCTATGAATCACTCAAGATCAAATGGGACAGGCCACGTCACACGACCGGGCGGACGTTGTCCCTTCTGTAGGCGAGCAAGATAGTCGTCGAGAGGACTGGGGCCGAGCAAGCAGGCCATAGCGGCTTCCCAGGCAGAGCACTCTGCCCGACCAAATGCCTCTGCCGATGCTGAGGATGGATGCAGTGGCAGGATGTACTCCGTGGCAGAGGCAGCAGATTTCGACGTGCGCGCCATCGTCGCGACCATCGCCCGTGCCGCCTCATGATCCCGCGCGAGAAAGACACGCGGCTTCGTTGGTTCCTCGCTATGAGTGCGCGTATAGCCAACTACTTCGCTGTCGCGTGTATAAACAGTCGCCTGTATGGCCGGGTGAGGGCTGAGCCAATCGAGCAAATCAGGGCCCGGCTCAAGCGCCATATCGACAGCCCCCTCCTCATGAAGCCACAAAGCATTCAGCGCGGCAATATCTTCGTCCGTAGGACCGCGCATGCCGAGTAGCTCCTGGGAGAGTTCCTTGATCGGCACCACAACCTGGGCAGATCCAAAGGCACGCGTATGATATCCGAAACGGGGATAGTAGCTGCTATGTCCCAGAAGAATGCTCACCGTATACCCTCTGGTAGCCGCAAGTGTATGTCCCTCAGTAATGAGTCGACCGCCAATACCCTGGCCTTGATGCGCTGGATCGACGGCAAGCGGCGCGAGATTGACCGTGGGAAGCATCTGGTCAAGCAGGCGCATCTGATAGGGAGAGAACAGGACGTGTCCAACCACGCGTCCATCGATCTCAGCGACAAGCGAGAGTTTCGGGTCAAACGCCCGGCGCTGGCGCAGCAACGCCACGATGCTGGCCTCTGCTGAACGATTGCCGAAAGCACGCGCATGAAGCGCGCCAATAGCTGCGTAGTCAGTGACATTTTCTGGCCGGATGATCATCATCTTGCCATCTCCCTTTTCAGGATTCAAACAGATGCGATTCGTCCCCAACCTCACCCCCGTTCCTGGTCTCACTGTGAGGTTTTCCAACAGCGAGCCGCTCTTTGGCCGCACGGCGTACCTCCTCATCTTCGTGTAGATCATGCGCCAGGGCCTGCAACCTGGGAGCGGCTTCAGGGCCTGGCAGATCAACATTGTTACACCCTATCACGCGTACCTCCTCCTCGCAATCCCACAAACATTCCAAAGCTATAGTATGCGCGAACTGGTCGCGATCACAGGCAACAAGCGCCTGAGCAGCGTAGGCACGAGTGCGCGCATGCTTTGCTTCCTTGAACACGGTTTCGACCACCGGATAGGAGCTCGCTTCTGGGAAGTGCGCCAGGATGGTGAGCATGCTGCGCTGCATGTAGCATTCGTTGGTTCGCCTGGTATCCCTCTCCAGGGATGGGAGGAGGGCCGCACGTACTCGCCTTACATCAGTAGCTGTTGCGTGTTCTTCAAGGATGCAGAGGGCGACGTGGCGGTGCGTGCCATCTACTGCGTCGAACCACGCACGCGCAAGGTCAAGCGTAACAGAAGGGGGTAAAGCGATGATAGCTCGTACTGCCTCCCCATAGAGAGACCCTGGTTGGGCCGCGGGTGATTCAAAAAATGCCTGTAAGACGGGAAGTGCCGCAGGATGCGCGAGGCGTTGCAGCCCACGAAAAGCCACATAGCGTTGCCAGCGCTCGCCGTCTTGCGCCCTCTGGAGTAGCGCGTCAAGGTCAGCGCCAGTCACATGCTGCTGGAGGGCACGAGCCACGCGATATGCCATGTGGCCATCGACATCAAGGGCCAGGAGTTCGGTTGTTGAGAGGCGCGCAAGCTCTGCTTCGCTCAGTTCCTCCTGCTGGGACCGTTGCTCTTCCTCCTTCTCATGTGTGCTCAGGATGCGGTCAACGCGTGGGTTCACCTGGCGCAGGGATCGCCACGGCTCTTGCTGCGTATGCATCCCTG
>JBDTHH010000345.1:0-13312 GCA_039937055.1 Ktedonobacteraceae bacterium
GGCGACGCCGTGCGGATCACCGACCAGGACGCGCTCGAACGCTTAGCCTCGGTGTGGGCGACCAAGTGGGATGGAAGCTGGCCATACCAGGTACGCAACGGTTATTTTTACCTCTACGATGAAGACAAACAAAGAGTTCTCACAGATTCGAACCTCGTGTTCTCCGTCAAACCCACCAAGGTCTTCGCATTCGCCATAGGCCTCAGCCAAACCCGCCACCAGTTCTAACTGCTCGCGTCGCGTAGCCACGCGACATGCATTGGCCGCGTTCTGTCTCAATCGATGGAACGCGGCGGTGTTCGAACCTTCACACCATGGCTCATCATTGATCCCCAAAATGGACGAACCTTGGGCTTAGGTACCAAGGGGATGTTCGTGGGCTGATTCCATCATTGAGCCAAAATGTCGAGCATTCAGTTTAATCTGGTCCACCCTTCAGCTGATTTACCATCAACCGTAAACGAATATTTATGTGAGAATTTTGCTTTGCCTGGCTGTATTTTCTCTGCTTTTGAAATGCGGCCCAGAAATACCGCTTATCCGGGACCTAGGCCGACTCGTTGATGAGCTCGTTGGTGACCCATCGTGCGACGTTTTCGGGATAGGGGGCGGGCAATCCTAGGACGATGTGCTGGAAGCCAGCGTCGATGGCTTCAGTGATCGAGTTCCGGGTGTTGCTGGGGTGGTCGTAGGAGACCGATAGGTGGATGGACCGGGTGATCGAGGCGGGGTCGCGACCGATCTCGGCGCAGAAACGGTCCAGTAGAGCGCCTCGACTGACGGCGTCATCGATGTCGCCGCCGGGGATGTTCCACAGGTCGGCATACTCGGCGACCACGCGCAGCGTCGCGGTAGAGCGTCCGCCGATCAGTATCGGCGGATGAGGTCGCTGGATGGGTTTGGGGTTGCAGAACGCTCCGGTGAGGTGGAGGTAGGTGCCGTCGAAGTCGAACGGTTCGTCCTCGGTCCACAACCGCCGGATGACCATGCATGCTTCGGCGAGGCTTCCAACCGCGTAGGCGGAGTCATGGAAGGGCAGGCCGTGTGCTGCGTACTCACGCCGGGCCACGGGGTGGCTTGGTCGTGAGCCTACGCCGATGCCAAAGTCGAGCCGCCCACCGGCGACGACGTCCACGGTCGCAGCGATCTTGGCAAGCATCGCGGGCGGTCGGAAGCGGTTGCTGGTCACGAGCAGCCCGAGGCGTAGTCGTTCGGTTTGTGCGGCAAGGGCTGAGAGCAATGTCCAGCCCTCGAAGGTTGGTCCATTCGGGTCGCCGAAGATCGGCATGAGGTGATCAAACAGCCACGCATGCTCGATCTCCGGGATCGTGTCCGCCTCCCGCCAGACTCGCAGAATGTCGCGATAGCTGACCTGCGATGGGGCCGTCGCGATCCCGAAACGCGGTCTGGTTGTGTGCGCACTCATATCCACGTCCGTCATCGCCATGTCTGATTCGTTCATAGATTGTATGCCTCCATGGTATACTATTCATCGGAGCAGTGCCCCGATGAATAGTATACGGAACGTTGTTCCGTTTGTCAAGCTCTTGTTTGAGGGAATGAAGCGATGACCACCATCGACGAGGGAGCGGGGCAACCAGCCCGGCAGAAGCGTGCCGACGCGCAGCGCAACGAGCAGGCGTTGCTCGCCGCCGCCGCTGCCGTGTTCATCACGTCCGGTGTCGAGGCACCAGTGCGTGACATCGCGGCGGCGGCTGGTGTCGGAATGGGGACGATGTACCGCCACTTCCCGACGCGAGCGGATCTCGTTGTTGCCGTGTACCGCCATCAGGTCGAGGCCTGCGCCCAGGCTGGTCCGGTCCTGCTGGCGAAAGGTGGCTCGCCGCACGCTGCACTCGGCCAGTGGGTCAACCTCTTCGTTGATTTCCTGGTCACGAAGCATGGACTCGCCGCGGTCCTGCAACCCGACAGCGTCGGCTTCGACGCGCTGCATGCCTCCTTCCTTGACCGCCTCGTGCCCGTTTGCGCTCAGTTGCTCGACGCCGCCGCCCAAGCCGGCGAGATCAGCGGCGATATTGCTGCCTACGAACTGATGCGTGGCATCGGCAACCTCTGCGTTGGCGCCAACAACGACCCGCGCTACAATGCCCGCCGCATGGTTGAGCTACTCATCGCGGGACTCCTCCAATCCCGTAATAGCTAGGGGCCCTTACAGCAAACAAGAGAAAATGTACCTGCTGCAAGGGCCCTTTATTGTTTGCTGCCATCCATCAATAAAGTGGCGTGTTTCCATATTTGGTTGGCGGATTATACTACCTATAGCAGCCAACCAGTGTTTGCTGCTCACACCATGTGCGTTTTTACCATGCCTGGGGCACCATGTCTGGTGAAGAACCGACATCCTGCCTCCCACGTTAAGAAAGGAAGCATTTCCATGCCAGTCATTCATGTAAATACTGATTCAATGCGCCAGCTTGGGCAGGTCTTTGTCCAACTGAACGATCAGATCCAGAACCAATTCGGACAACAGATTCAAAACTATACAAGTCAACTGGAGGGAGATTGGCAGGGCATCAGCCGCCAGCACTATGAGCAGTTGTACCAGCAGTGGCGCTCGACCATCCAGCAGGCTGTCCAGAATGGCGAAAATATTGGGCAGCACCTGCAAAATACGGCCCAGCAGTTTGAGCAGGTGGACCAGCAGGGCTAGTTGCTCCCTTCTCCAGACGAAAGATCGTGCTCCATCAGAGGCAACACATCAGAGAGGTGTGTTGCCTCTGATCGTGAAATTGTGCTTGCAGCCTCGTTCCTCATCCAGGTCTTTTTTCTCCACGTGATAGCTACCAACTGGCTATACTTGTGGGGGATACGTGTGAAGGTTCGGCGATCTGTTGTTACAGAAGTATAGTTATTGACTGCCCCACCATGTGCGAGGCAGCGAAAACAGAAACTGGGAGCTTACGTTATTAGAAGTGGATCAAGATCACATTGCTGTTTTTACCGGCATGGAGTTGCGTCTCAAATTGTTGCAAGGCCTTCCAAAAAAGGAACGGGTGTCCTGGTGGGTTATGCATTCCTGGCAACGCCTCTGGGACTTTTTCGACACGATTCTGGGAGAGAAATAGAGAGCTATGGATCTAGACAGGAGGGGCTTCTTGCGCTACACTGCTGAGGAATACACGCGTCTTTCCACCACCAGCGCGGACGCTCATCTCTGGAACAGCCGCGTTGTGTGTGGGAAATAGCAGGAGAGAAAGCACACACATGCCATTCGCCTTTATCGCGACAGCCGTGGGGTTAGGTATCGCCTACGCAGCGGCCCCAGGGGCAGTCAACACGGAAGCCATCCGTCGAGGGGCTACCCATGGCGCGCACTCCGCATTTCTCGTTGAAACGGGTTCTCTTATTGGAGATTCCCTCTGGGCGCTGCTTGCCTTGACAGGGGTCACGATCTTTGCTCACTACCTCGTGCTCCAGATTGTTCTGGGGATCGCTGGCGGGTGTTTCTTGCTACGTATGGCCTGGCTGGCTCTCTACGAGGCTCTTACGCGTCGTTCCTCCTCCTCACCTTCCTCATCACCCACGCGGGGGGATTTCGCCACCGGTGTCGTTTTCGGCCTGGCAAATCCTGTGGGGCTGGCTTTCTGGTCGGGCCTGGGGAGCAGCGTGGTGGCATCGGGGGGCGTGGGGATGCAGTTCGCGCTCTTCTTTGGCGGCTTTTTCATAGGCGCGACCCTCTGGTGTGTGGCTATCAGTGTGTGTATTCGTTGGGGACGCCGCTGGCTTCGCCCGGCGATGTTCCACTGGATGAATGCGCTGTGTGGCCTGGCGCTTGGCTACTTCGGTATCCGGGTACTATGGATCACAGCACAGGCATGGTTGGACCATCAGGTTCTTCCCTCGTTGAACCCTAGCCATTAACATGGATGGTCATCTGCATAGGTGCTACGACTGAAACGTCCAAAAGATTCGCAAGCCTCCCAGCCTCACCCCTACGCGAATGATGAGGGGTGTGCGATACACAAATACACAAGCTCCTACTTGACGCAGCCACGCAGAGGAGATACAATGTAGGAGAGAATACCAGTACAAAACAGCTCTATTCGCCGGGCGTCTACAGCCGTCCGGTTTTATTATTGTCCTGGAGAAAGTATCATAGCGAGCTTATGCAGACAGCCAGAACGATGACACAAACAGAACATGTGGAGCGGCGCAATGACATTCGCAACATTGCGATTATCGCCCACGTCGACCATGGGAAAACCACGCTTATCGATGGCATGCTCAAACAGAGCCATATCTTCCGCGCGAACCAGCAGGTCGGCGAACTGATCATGGACTCCAACGACCAGGAGCGCGAGCGCGGCATCACGATTGTCGCCAAGAATACCGCCATCACCTATCACGATGTCAAGATCAACATCATCGATACGCCAGGCCACGCGGACTTCGGGGGCGAAGTCGAGCGCGTGCTCAATATGGCCGACGGCTGCCTGCTGCTCATCGACGCGGCCGAAGGCCCCATGCCGCAGACGCGCTTCGTGCTCCAGAAGGCCCTGGAACTCAATCTGCAACCCATCGTGGTGATTAACAAGATTGACCGGCGCGACGCACGTGTAGAGCAGGTGATCGAGCAGACGCAGGACCTGTTCCTGGAGATCGCGACACACGCCGATCATCTCGACTTCCCCATCCTGTACGCCATTGGGCGCGAGGGCGTGGCCATGTATCATCAAGACGATGAGCGGCGCGACCTGGAGCCCCTGTTTGAGACGATCGTCAAGACGATCCCCGCCCCCATGGTAGATACCCAGGCCCCTTTGCAGATGCTGGTAGCGGCCCTGGACTACGATGACTACAAGGGCAAGTATGCCATCGGCCGCATTATACGCGGGCGCATTACCCCCAACAGCATGGTGGCGCGTATCAACCACGATGGAGAGATCCTGCGCCAGAAAGTCAACCTGGTGCTGACTTATAAGAGCATGCAACGCGTCGAGGTCGAAGAGGCCCTGGCGGGTGACATCGTGGCGCTGACCGGCATCCCCGATGTGAATATCGGCGAGACCATCGCCGACCCGGAGGCTCCCGAAGCCCTGCCCACCATCGTCATCACCGAGCCAACACTCAAGATGACCTTCGGCGTGAACAGCAGCCCCTTCGCCGGTCGCGATAGCCGCTTCTCGACCTCGCGCCAACTGCGCGCGCGACTCTACCGCGAACTGGAGACCAACGTCAGCCTGCGCGTCGTGGACGGCAACAGCGCCGACGAGTTCGTCGTCTCCGGCCGCGGCGAACTGCACCTCTCGGTGTTGATCGAGACTATGCGCCGCGAAGGCTACGAGTTTCAGGTGTCGCGCCCCGAGGTGATTACGCGTGAGGATAGCGAGGGTCGCACTGTCGAACCTATAGAGCATCTGATCATCGATACGCGCGATATATACATCGGCGTCGTCACCGAGGCGCTGGCCCCGCGCAAGGCCCGGCTCACCAACATGACAAATGATGGCTCCGGCATGGTGCGCCTGGAGTATCACATCCCAACACGCGGGCTGATCGGCTTCCGCAATGCCTTCCTGACACTGACCCAGGGCAACGGTGCCATGAACAGCCTGCTGATCGGCTACGAACCCTGGCTCGGCAAGATCGGCACCATCCGCATGGGCGCCCTGATCGCCTCCGAGACCGGCGTCTCAGTGACCTACGGCCTGAACAACGCCCAGCAGCGCGGCAATACCTTCATCGAGGCCGGCGTACCGGTCTACGCGGGCATGATCATCGGCCTGAATACCCGCCAGAGCGATATGGTAGTCAACATTTGCAAAGAGAAGCAGAAGACGAACATCCGCTCCTCCAGCTCGGATTTCACCGTGCGCCTGACGCCGCCGATCATCATGAGCCTGGAACAGTCGCTCGACTTCATCAACAACGATGAATTGGTCGAGGTCACACCCAAGAATATCCGCCTGCGTAAGCGCTACCTGACCCAGCATGAACGGGGACGCATGCGTGAGACCGAGTAGCCGCACCCGCTTAGTAGAAAGTACGTCTCGCGATGCGTTACGTGGATTCTCCAGCGTCCGTTTCGGCCCAGCAGCTTCAAGGCTTTTTTGTGGGATGGCCCAATCCCCCATCGCCAGAAAAACACCGCGAGCTGCTGGAGAAAAGTGATTTTTGTCTCCTCGCCATAGATGAAACTACAACGCTGGTGGTTGGCTTTATTACTGCCATCACAGATCATGTCTTGAGTGCCTACATCCCCCTGCTGGAAGTCCTGCCTTCTTATCAAGGGCAGGGAATTGGCCTGGAACTTGTGCGGCGCATGTTAGAGAAGCTCAACAGCATATATATGGTTGATCTTTTATGCGATCCCGATCTCCAGCCATTCTATACACGAGCAGGCATGCAGCCAGCTTCAGGCATGCTCGTGCGAAACTACCATCAGCAATCCGGCGCGTGAAACGATGAAAGGGAAAAACTGTGGCCGATCATCCAGCAAACACCCGCTTCATAAATCCAGCAACTCTGGCGACAGCACCAGGCTATACCCATGTTGTTGAGATAACACATGGGCGGACCGTCTTTATCTCCGGCCAGATCGCTCTTGACCCAACAGGAGAGATCGTTGGCCGCCATGATTTCCGCGCTCAAACACAACAGGTCTTTGAAAATCTCACACTTGCCCTCGCCGCCGTCGGAGCTGATTTCACACATGTTGTCAAATTGAATATGTACGTTGTGGATATCTCCCAGCTCCCAACCCTCCGTGAAGTGCGCGACCACTATGTGAATACCCAGAATCCACCAGCAAGCACCCTCGTTGAGGTACGCAAACTGGCCCGAGAAGAGTTTTTGCTCGAAATCGAAGCCGTCGCGCATGTGCCAGAGTAGGTCAGGAGGCACATACGTGTATGGGGTGGAGTTAAGGTTGCTGCCATACGTGGGCGTCCCAAACCAATCGGGGTTATCCGCAAAATTTCCTCAATGGCTGCCGCCATGGGCACTGGATCATCCAGGCGCTCTCGCAACTGTGCAATCAGATCAGGGCGCTGGAGCAGCAGAAAGGCAGAGTTGGTAAATGTTGTGCTCACTGTCTCAAAACCAGCGACAATAAGTCCTCCCGCTAGCGAGAGGAGTTCCTCCCGGGTAATAACCTCATCTCCCTGTTCAAATGCTTTCACCAGCATGCCGAGTACTGTGTTGCCCGGTTGCTTGCGCTCTTGCTCGACTAAAGGGAGCAGATAGGCACCCATCTGCATCTGCTGGGCTTGCTGGTCTTGAAGCGAGATCGTAGTGGACATCATGGCATTTCCCCACTGGCGGAACTGGAGTTCATCTTTGCCTGGTACACCGAGCATTTCGCAAATCACAGCCATCGGTGTCTGAAGGGCATAGTCTTCAAACAGGTCCGCCGGGGGTCCAGATTGCTCCATGGCATTCACGAGGGTATTGGTCAACTCAACCACACGCGGAGCCAGTTCATTGGCTTCTATACCCGAAAAGCAATGTCAAGCAAGCGTCCAATGCACGTAGTTTTTAATCCCCCAATGAGGGGTGAAATGCGCGAAGCTGTCACCAGGTGCAGAGTAGCCCCAGAAAATGTCTGAGTAATCCTACGGAAGTGAACTGGCATGCCCACTAAGGAAGCTGCACGAAAAATGTTACTCCACCACTCGCTTACAGCATGGTTCCTCCTCACCGTCGCGTCATACTACAGAAATTTCATGGCTTGCCGATTAAGAAATAAGAGATCCTGATGCTGTCCTCAATTATTTCCTGAGAGGTGTGTATGAAACAATCTTTTCAGTCACTGCTGTCCTGGTGGTATGCTACCATGGTGCCCGTTCGCACGCACGCAACGACACTTGTCGAACGTGAAAATCTGCGCAAAAGAAAGCTTTTAAGTGCCGTCATTTTGATGTCTATCGTCTTAATCCTGGCCTATTTAGTGCTGGGTTTTAGCGTATCTTCTTCGCAAACGCTCTTTATCTTGATAGATGTGGGTATTCTTCTGGGTGCGCTCTGGTGTAATCGACAAGGGTACCTGAAATGTGCAAGTTTGCTCTACTTTTTCATGAGTGAAATTTGTGTTCTCCAGGGAGTGCATGTTGCGTCCTCATCTGACCCATTTACCTTTCTCTGGGCCTGCTTTCTGGCGACGGCTTATCTGGGAGCCCTGGGACTTTTTCTCTCCGCTTGGATGCTCATACTCCTAACGGGAGTTGAATATCTGGTTTTACTATGGTATCTGCTTGTCTTCTGCCATACTCAGGTGATCCATCTTCTTTCACCGGTGGAGCTCCAGAATTTTCTCGCCTTTCTGACTCTGCTGGTTTGCTGTAGTGGCGTGATTGGTGCCCTCTATTCTACCACCACCAAAAATGCTGTCATCCAGGCAGATCGCGCTAGCGAGTTGGAGCACGCAAATGCCGAACTGGAAAGAGCCCATGCGACCATTCAGCAACAGGCTCTTACCGATGGGTTGACTGGCCTACCCAACCATCGCGCTATCATGGATCAGTTGCACAAAGATATGGAGCACGCTCGTCGCTATGAACGACCCTTTTCCCTCCTCTTCTTCGATGCCGACTTCTTCAAAAAGGTCAATGATACGCATGGTCATGCCACGGGAGACGCGGTCCTACGCCAGATCGGCACGTGTGCGGCCAGTGTCCTGCGCAGCGGTGATACGCTTGGCCGCTTTGGTGGAGAAGAGTTTGTCATTCTTTTACCCGAAGCCGATGCTTCCGAAGCCTGCCTGATTGCTGAACGCATCCGCACCACGATCGCCGCCCACCCTGTCGCTCCCTCAACGGTGGAGGGGGGACTGCCAGTGACGGTGAGCATCGGTCTGGCCTCCTACCTCAGCGATGGCACCTCTGAGCAAGAGTTGTTAGCGCGGGCTGACGAAGCGATGTATCTTGCCAAATGCCTGGGACGCAATCAGGTACGCACCTCCAGAGAAGCTCGTGAGATGAGCACCGATGCGGATCTCATGGCCCACTTGCACCAACAGGTCCTGCGTGAATCTGCCGAACGTGAAAAAGGGATACTCGCACGATCTGCGGCATAGCATCAGATTCGGCATCTCCGAGAGTTTTACGCCATCAAAGTACAAGACGGTGAGGGAAAAATAGCCAAAAGAGGTGGAGGATAGCGCACGCCAAAGGTCTGGGCAATGACGTGGGCGACTCGACTCGCCGTCCACACATCTCTACGAAACCCATACGCTTCGGCTCCTTTGGCTAACAAGCCGGGAATCTGGGCTTTTTGTTCACCTGTTAACTTCGGCGTCACCCCTGTGGGCGGGTGGGCAGTGAGGGCCTCCACTCCTTGTTCTCGCCCTCGTTTGAGCCATTGACTCACGGCTCCTTCACTGACGCCCAATGCCATCGCGATGTCCTTTTGCTGCCACCCTTGTTCTTTCAGCTTCCAGGCACGTTTGCGCCGTTCTTCTCGCCAATCGGCTTTTTTTGGTGCTCCCATCCTCCTCTTTTATCACACTTTACTTGCCTCTGCCGAGATCAGTAGCTCCCCCCTGCCGTCCACACACGCAACATACGCAGCACCTCAGGCTTGCTTCGTAAGGCCTTCAACGCCCGGTAACGCCACATATACACATCCTGGACCGGCACCTGCCAGCGATGCGCCAGCTCGCGCTCATCCATCTCCGCCAGGTAGGTATACAGCAATACCTGCCGGTAACGCGGGTTCCGTAACGAGAGAATGGCAGCTTTCAAGGACGCACGCAATTCGTGCTGCAACACATACTCCTGTGGATCATCGTAACAGGTGCTGACAAACTGCTCCTGGAATGCTGCCGGCTGAGCATCAAGCGAGAGGCAGGCGTTGCGCTCATCTGCGCGGAGAGACGCGTACATCTCCCGCATCAGGATGGTATGGACCCACTTCAGAAATGTCGCCGGATCGTCTGGCCCGGCGTGCGTGTTATAGAGACGCATGCGGTGAAGCACCAGCAGGGTCTGGTTAAGCACATCTTCCATATTGTTAGCAGAACGCAGCCAGGATGCGCTGGAGGAAGCCTGCAACAATGAGCTGTGCAAATAACGCCTGAGGTTGGCAAAGGCACCATCGCGGATCGCGACTTCGGGGGAGCGCCAGGCCATACAGAGTCTACAACTACAAATACGCTGGGCAATACGCGTCAGCAGCGGGCGCGCTGGCTCATCCCATTCACTATGCGTCACCTCCCACTCTTGCATGATCTGCCTTGCCAGCTCCTCTGCTGTGAGCAAACCCAGTACATAGCACTGGACGGCATATTCCGCCACAGGATACGCTCTTAACCACAGGTTGCTGCCCTGCTGAAGCATGTTCTCGCCTCTCACCTGTTCAGCTTTTCTTACCTCATACGACATATGTTCCCTCTCATGAACAATATCCTATCTCCTTATCCGACGTTTCAGATAATCCTATCATAAAAAGTGCAAGTTTTTGTGTCTCGGATCACACCTGTTTTATGGATGTTTCATTACCCTTGCTATGAAACATGTGTGGAGTGTATCCAGAGTGAGGATCAAGAAAAGGAGTGTTGAAGCATGATGTTGTCACTTCGGAGAACTGTGACGCTTGGAGTTATGATCCTGGTATTGCTGCTCGGCATGCTGGGCTGGGCAATGCGGGCGGAGTCGGCCTCGCCGGCGCTGCTTCACAGCATCAATATGCGCACATCGCAGCACACAACAGCTTTTAGCTGTCCGCCGCCACCTCGGATATGTATACCGCCGAGCCACTAAGCATCGCTATCTTTCCCGGCGGCTGATGGTGTGAAGCAATCCCTATCTACAACGTGTGCCTCTCAGGGGGTCGAAGAACCCTTGAGAGGCACACGCCCATCGAGACCCTCATACTTACCAGCGCCCAAGGCGCGCCAGCGTTCGCTCGCGCCCCAACAAGTACATCGTCTCAAAGAGCGGTGGGCTGACCGTTCGACCAGTCACGGCAGCACGCAAGGCCAGTAACGCCTGCTTCGCCGGTATCTCTCTGCTACCGGGAAGCGCGCGCACCGCGTCCTCAATGGCGGGCGCTGTCCATTCGCTTGCCCTGACTGCCCCAGCTACCTGCTGGATGAACACCCTGGCCTCAGCGGTCAAAAGCCTGTTCACGGCCTTCGCGTCGTATGCGATCTCATCAGTAAATAGGCGACGATCTCGTTATCGGGGACCAGCAAACGCCAGCCTGGATGGCGCCCTGCAGAATAAATTGTGCCCCCTGGTTTCGGCACCAGAGCCAGTTAAACAACATAGTATGCGCATTGCCTACATGGATCGGCCCCGTGGGGCTGGGCGCAAAGCGCAGGCGCATAGGCTGATTCGCCATGATCGCATCCTCTTCAGAATAGCTATGATAGACCATAGCCTTATATAGTAGGAGAACAATGGAGTATGAGTGATAGACTGCTAGCGCGGCTAGCGTTGTGGCGCTTCCCGACGGATGTGAGCATGGAGGGTGTCAAAGGAGGAGCGCCACTGTGCGGGCGCTTCAATCCACCAGGCGAGACCTGCATTGACCAGAGGAGTAGATGTCCTCATGCTTTTCGCAGGGTTATCCCCTGGTGCTTGCCCTCCTGAGACGCTATACATACGAATTCTTTCCTGTAATTTCTCTGCCTACGCGCTTGAAGTTGTACTCGTGGCTGACAACGCGTCTTTACCTGCTCTACTATAACCACCGGGAAGCAATGTGTCAAGCTTGCTCAGGAGACGCAGCCACCTGCGCCTCTGACAGCCGCGTGCGCGGCAGAGTAAAGGCCAGGGCGATTGCCAGCAACGGCACACAGGCAAGCCAGCCCAGGGCAGCATGCACACTGTAGAGGTCAGCGATATGCCCGAAGAGCGGGGCGGTGATCCCCCCAACCGTGACGGCCAGTCCCAGGGTCACCCCGGAAGCGGTGCCTACGCGGTTCGGCAGATACTCCTGGCCCATCACCACCATCACACTGAAGGGGGCAAAAAGCGCGAAACCGATGGGGATCAGCAATACCAGGGCCAGCGCTGTATTCGCTTCGCTGAACAGCACGAAAGCCAACAACAGCGGCGCCAGGCAGCTCAGCGCCAGCAATACGACTATACGGCGACCATAGCGATCAGCCATACGCCCGCCAACGAAAGTACCAATGATGCCCGCTGCCAGCAGAACCGTCAGCGCCGTTCCTCCGGCAACTTTTGACTGGTGCAGGGTGGCGATCCAGTACAGCGGCAAGAAGGTGTTCAGTCCGTAGAAGATCACCGAACGGCACATAATCATGCCCGTGAGGCGCGCGAAAGGTCCCCAGGCATCGGGCCGCGCAGGTTGCTCTCCGCGGCCTTTTTGGCTGCTCTTGCTACTATAGAGGGCGAAACGCGAGAAGTGGACGATGAGCACAATAGCGAGCGCCACCTCAGGCACAAGCAGGAGCGACGCGCCCCCCAGACCCAGCAGGAGCAGGAGCGCGGTCGTCAGCAGCGGCCCGATGGCAAAGCCCAGACTCCCTCCAATGGAGAAGATACTCATGCCGGTGGCGCGTTTCTTGCCGGCGACCGCGTTCATCAGGCGCGCCGCCTCTGGATGAAATGCCGCGATGCCGATCCCGCTCAGAGCAACGGAGAGCGCGATCAGCAGGTAGCTGGGCGCAAAACCCGCCAGCGCAAGTCCAGTGCCAGCAACGACCAGCCCAAGCGGCATGAGCCAGGGCGTCGAGTAGCGGTCGGCCAGGTGTCCAAACACAGGCTGCACAACCGAGGAGGCCATGTTTGCCGCCAGCACCAGGCCAGCCGCAGCCGTATACGAGAGGTGCCGCTCAATGAGCAGAAACGGCAGGAACGCCGGGATCGCTCCCTGGCATAGATCAATACATAGGTGCCCGGCGGAGAGCACTCCGACAGCGCGCCTATCCATAGCTTCTCCGGCATTCAGACTCATAGGGTTTTCTACCATAGTTGTGCCATATCTCTATATGTATGCGCTGGTCCCGCTTCCAGAAACACCTCTGGAGAGACGTGAGAAAAGCAGCCAATGTTGTGGACACGTTTTTTGTATATCCAGCCGCCCTCCCACGAGGTCCGCAGGTTATAGGTGACACAGGCCCATTGCCGTTCCTGCAAGAAAATTTCCTTGCGCGGAAAGGCCACACGTCTCGGCGCACCCTCGCTACCTTCCCATTCTACGGTTACCCTGAGCGCGTTCTCATCCAATAAAAGCTTGAGACAATCATAGTTGAATGGCGCGGTTCGCGCCTCCAGCTTTTCTACGGGATGCTGAAAGTGGTCGCGTTCGCTATATACTACCTCATGGAGAAGAAAAACCTTGTCAGGAAATGCACAGGCCCCAACAGGCACTTTCCACACTTCAG
>JBDTHH010000346.1:0-3130 GCA_039937055.1 Ktedonobacteraceae bacterium
TAACCTCAAACGTATGTATAAATGTATGGCAGAGAACGCCAGAGGCGGCTCTGCGACGACACTATCTTATTTCTATCAATATCTTTACGATCATCTGGCACACAAAGCGGTTGAGGTGGAGGGTGCCGGTGTATAGGATGGAAGTGGGTCGATTGAACCGATTTTTAATGAAAAGGGGTATAACTACAATGGCTACAACTGGCGAATTGAAGGCGATCATGCAGCAGCTTGAAATGGTTGATATCGGAGATGCTGCTCTCTACCTGGGGGAGGAGGCTATGGTACCAGAGGAGACGCTGCTTTCTACTGAGAACGCGTTTGCCTTTCTTGCTACTGTTGAAGAACATCTTGTACCATGTAATGCATTTCCTGCCAGTTGCTCCACGTCTCACCTGTAACTGCTAGAGCAACTGTTCATAATTACAACGCAGGCTCGGTACTATCTTTCTTCTAGATAGCACCGAGCCTGCGCTGTATCATTTAGTACCTGGCCTCCAGCAGCGTCTTGACCCGTTTCTCCCCATTTGGCATGCCGCTTGTTTTGATCTGCTTGACCACCGTCATGACATCGTATTCCACGCGGCGAATCTCGGCTTCCCAGGCGTTCTCATGCCATGTGAGGATGCCGTAAGCGGCGCGCAGGTCCTCGTCGCGCGGAATCCCACAACTGGCAACATCGACCAGCAGCAGGTGTCGCCAGCGCCGCATGTAGGCGATATGCAGGTGCCCAAACGCCACGGCGCCGATAGCAGGCTCCAACCCACCCATGAAATGTTCCAGGGTGCTGTCAGACGCATTGGGAAAGATGGCCTCCTCCATATTCAGCGGGTTGGCATGCACAATGAGCAGGTCACTGCCGCCGGCATTACTGATACGATGGGAGGTTGGCAGCTCGTGCAGGTAGTTGATCCCTACCTGCCCAATCTGCTCGCGTGTCCAGGAGACGGTGTTGCGTTTCTTCTCGCTCTTCTCCGGCGCCTTCGTCACTACCTCCTCGTCCACATTCCCCGTGATGACCGGGCAGCCCAGTCGTTGCAGGGTCTCCAATACCTGTCGCGGACAAGGGCCATTCAAGCAGAGATCTCCGGCAATCACGCGCTGATCGATTGCTGGCTGCTGCGCCAGATCGTCCAGGACCGCCTCTAATGCGACCTGGTTCCCGTGAATATCTGATATGACTGCAACTCGCATATGCTATCCTTTAAGTAGAGGCTCTCTGGACCATAAACGTCACGGCTAACCACAGATACTATACCGTGTGGGAACGCTGTTTACAAGCCCACGCGCTACGCTGGCTTGTAACTGGTACACATTGGGTTCAAACTCTATGGCAAAATTTTATATAATGTCATATAACCTCTCATAAGAATATGAAAGAAGAATGCTGATGATAAAAACTATCGGTGTCATCTCAGATACGCACATCCCGCACTTCAAGGAGTTGCCCGAAGCCATCTGGCAGCATTTCTCCGGCGTCGAGTTGATCCTTCACGCGGGCGACCTCTCTCTGCTATCGGTGATCGCGGAACTGGAGACGATTGCGCCGGTAGTGGCGGTGCAGGGGAATGTCGAGCACGAGGAGGTGTTGCTGGCGCTGCCGATCAAGCGCGAAGTTGTGGTGGGCGGTTGCCGCATCGGCCTGGTGCATATCCTGGCCGACGCGACCAGGCGCGCCCGCGCGGCCCGCCAGGAGTTCCCCACTGCCCGCTGCGTGGTCTTTGGTCACAGCCACATCCCCTATAACCAGGAGCACGAGGGCCAGCTCCTCTTTAATCCCGGTAGCGCCACCGACCGTCGCCGCCAGCCCGCCTGTAGCATCGGTCGCCTCTATATTGATGATGAAGCAGACAGCGTGCGCGGAGAGATCATTGCGCTGTAAGGAGCGCGCGTTAGAACAGGGCGAGATGGCGTGGTTGGAACAGAGCGCAGGCCAGCGGCGCCCCTACACGAAATATTACCTCGCTTGCACGACCACTTTGGGACGCGGATCAAACCATTTGGTGTAGGGGCGTCGCTGGCCTGCGCCCTGTGCCTCTCATACAAACCTCACCAGCGAGCGATCGATGCTGGCGATAGTAGGGCGGCCCGCTAGCGCCATGGCGCGGTCGAGTTCCGTGCGCAGTATCTCCAGCACATGGTGTACCCCGTCGGCGCCGTTTACTGCCAGCCCCCATAGGGTGGGTCGGCCGACAAGGACGGCGCGCGCGCCCAGGGCCAGCGCCTTCAGCACATCGCTACCGCGTCGTATGCCGCCATCAAGGTAGACTTCGCAGCGTCCGGCCACGGCCTCGACGACTTCGGGCAGCGCTTCGATGCCGGCCAGCGCGCCGTCGAGCTGGCGCCCCCCGTGATTGGAGACGACGATGCCCGCGATGTTGTGTACCACCGCCAGGGCTGCGTCCTCCGCTGTGAGAATACCTTTGAGCATGATGGGCAGTGAGGTGACCGAGCGCAGCCAGTCCAGGATGTCCCAGGTGAGATTGCTGGAATCCCGCCTGCTCTTCATGACCTCAAAGAGCGACTCGCGGTCCTCCGGGGCCTCTTCTGGGTACTCTTGAACGAAATTAGCCTCGCGCCAGGGTTCTGGCGGCATGATGACATTGTAGCGTTTGTCGCGCTCCCTGTTGCCCAGGCGCGGCAGATCAACGGTCAGCACGATGGCGCGATAGCCAACCGCCTCTGCGCGCCTCACGAGGGCTTCGCTGATGCGCAGATTGGCATCGAGGTAGAGCTGGAACCAGAGCGGGCCGCTGGCGGCCTGGGCGATATCCTCAAGCGTGCGCGTGGCGGCTGTGCTGGCGGTGAACAGCGTTCGGGATTTGCCGGCACCCTGCACTGTGGCGCATTCCCCATCGGGATGGGCCATGCAATGATAGGCCGTCGGCGCGACCAGGATGGGCATGCTCACCGGGGTGCCAAGCACAGTGGTGCGCAGGTCGCACGTCGAAACATCCACCAGCATGCGCGGCCGCAGCCGGATACGTTCAAAGGCCGTGCGGTTCGCGCGCAGCGTCACCTCGTCCTCGCTGCCACCCTGGTAGTAGTCCCAGACCGCCGGTTCCAGTCGCCCCTGGGCCAGTGCTTCGTATTCGCTGAGATTGATCGGTTCCATGTTGTGCTCCTTTATCCT
>JBDTHH010000347.1:0-4262 GCA_039937055.1 Ktedonobacteraceae bacterium
TGCTCAGCAAGCATTTCCTCGATTCATTGTCTTTGCTGCTGGTTTATGATAGGCCAGCGGCGCTTGTTCTTGATATCGGGGCAGGCGCGGGTTTCCCCGGCCTGCCTCTCAAGATTATGCGGCCACAATGGCAGGTCGTGCTTTTAGAGGCCACCGGCAAGAAAGTGACATTTATCCAGCACGTCATTGCGATGCTGGACCTGAAAGATGTTGTCGTTGTGCATGGGCGTGCTGAAGAACTGGCGCTCAATGCCGCGTATCGCTCCTCGTTTGATCTCGTGACCGCGCGTGCCGTTGCATCCCTGCCCACCCTTCTGGAGTATGCCGCGCCATACTGTCGCGTAGGCGGGAAGATTATTCTCCCCAAAAAAGGCGACCTGGCTCAGGAGTTGGTTCAGGGGAAGCGCGCGGCGCAGCAGATGGGAAGCGTTTTGCGGGATGATGTGACTGTGAGGCTGCCAGGCCTTGATGATGGGCGCCGGCTGCTGGTGTGGGAACAGGCAAGAAAGTGTCCAGCGCAATATCCCAGGAGCGGGGCGCTGATGGCGAAAAGTCCGCTCGGTACAGTCAAAATCATCAGAAAGCACGAGGTGAACGATGGCCGCAGATGAAGGGCCATACCCATTTTTTGTCAACGTGGGGCAGAAGGAGCGAACATGCTGCCCACAACGTCTGAGCACTGACGGTGCAGAAACCATGAATATGAAGCTTTCTATTACCAGCTCCTCGTAAAAACCAGTATAATGAAAGGTAACATCGCATCAGAGGAAGAGAGCGCTCAATGTGAGCGGACAGGCGCATGGAACGATCACGGCAGGGAGTGCCACTCTTGTTGAAGGTGTTGGTGTAGACATGTCGATATTAGAGGAAGATGGCAGGGAACCCCATCCTCTTGTAGGGAGAGGCCTGCCCACTCTTTCCTTCCATCGCCTGAATGCGGTGGGTATTAAGAAAGGATTCGTATGACTGGCAATGTACCATTCCCTGATTCAGCCTCACCGGCACAGAGCGGACCCATCACCATTGTGCCATTATACACACCTGGTGAAGTCACGGCGGCTGCCATGCCAGCGCACCTCGTCTATAACAACGGGCCATTGCTGACCGCAGTGCAGGTCTTCACCGTCTTTTGGGGAGCAACCTGGCAGCAGTCGCCTTTGAGCGATATGCTACAGAACCTGAACGGTTTCTTCGACTTTATCCTCACCAGCCCGCTCATGGATCAAATGGCGGAGTACAGCACTGCAACCCAAAAGATTGGGCGTGGCAGCCGCACCGGCACAACGACGATTACCACGCCAGCTCCGGCAGCAACGGTCGCGGATAGCGATGTTCAGCAGATGCTGAACACAGCTATTGCCAACGGCACGCTCCCGCAGGCTACCTCAAATACCCTCTACTTTGTGTACCTTCCGAGCGGGGTGACGGTGTCCCAGGGTGGACAAAGCTCCTGCCAGGCGTTCTGCGGCTATCACGATAGCATCAATGGACAGACCTTCTACGCGGTTATGCCCTACCCCGACTGCGCGGGCTGCGTCAGCAATCTCGCACCGTTTGATGCGCTCACGGCCACGAGTTCGCACGAGCTGTGCGAGGCGATCACGGACCCGGTCCCCGGACAGGGATGGTACGATCAGGCGAACGGCGAGATCGGCGATATCTGCGCCTGGCAGATGAAGCAGGTGGGAAACTATACCGTCCAGAAGGAATGGTCCAACAGCGCCAACTCCTGCGTCTGAGCGGAAGTGGCACAACCTCTCCCACCAATGCACTTCCTGGCCTTCTCAGCAGATGGGATAGATTCTGTGAGAAGGCCAGATAGTGCGTTGTCTGCTATGGAGAAGATGTAAGCCTTGATTGCTACCTGAGAGGAGAACCTTCGGATGCTATCTCTTAAACGGATGATTGAGCGCACGAGTATACTTTCCATATCCCTGCTGGTCGCGGCATGCGGGAGTTCCGGTCCGGCAAGCAATGTGCCACCCACCGCTGCTCCCCGCGCCACGAAGACGGTTCCTGCCGCCACACCGACCCCTACGGATGGGAGCGGCGAGCGGACAGTCTTCCTGATCATGATGGAGAATCACAACTGGTCGGATATCAAGGGTAGCGCTTCCGCGCCATACATCAATAAGACGCTGCTGCCAATGGCCTCATACGCCGAACAATACTACAATCCGCCAAGGAATCATCCCAGCGAGCCGAACTATTTGTGGCTGGAGGCAGGCAGCAATCTTGGCGTAAGTGATGATGCTGACCCGAGCGCCAATCATCAAAGCACGACCCTGCACCTCGTCACCTTGCTGAACACTGCCGGCATCTCGTGGAAGTCGTATCAAGAAGGCATCAGCGGCACGGTTTGCCCGCTGAGCGGCGCTGATCTATACGCGCCCAAGCACAATCCCATGATCTTCTTCGATGATGTCACGAATACCAACGATCCCAATTCGGCCTACTGCATTGCCCATGTACGCCCCTACAGCGAGCTGGCGACAGACTTGCAGCAGAATACCCAGGCGCGCTACAACTTCATTACGCCGGACCTGTGTAATGACATGCACGATACCTGCACGCTTTTTGGTGATGCTGTGAAGCAAGGCGACACCTGGCTTGCGCAGAACCTACCGCCGATTCTCAACTCGCAGGCATACCAGAGCGGCGGGATCGTCTTCATCGCCTGGGATGAGGGCGAAGGTGGGGATGGTCCGATTGGGATGATTGTGCTATCTCCCAACGCCAGGGGTGGCGGCTACTCAAATACGATTCACTATACTCATAGCTCGCTGCTGCGTACAGTGCAGGAGATTTTTGGGGTGACCCCTCTCTTGGGCGACGCAGCTACTGCCACCGATCTGAGCGATCTGTTTACGACATTCCCCTGAGCGAGGGCGCAGGCCTTGTCGGCGGGCAAGGGGAGCCGAAGCGGCGCCCGTACATGAAATATGCGCCCCATCGTCGTATGAAGAAACCTTCCTTCACACGACGGCCAGGGCGAGGGTCGGTTGCCGTATCACACGCGTGATGTCGATTTGCCTGCCAGGGCGTTATTGATGGCCTGCGCCACCAGCATCTGAATCAGGTAGCCTATCAAAGAATGCCGGTCGTCGGGATTGTTCTGCACTGGGGTGGAGACAACTGACTGGCCGGAAGCGCCTGGGAAGAGGGGCCCGAGGATGGGAACCAGGGCCACAATATCCTGCGGATCGTAGAAGTTGCTCCAATTGCCCGTGATGCTCGCAGGGAAGGGGTGTCTCTGCGCGTCCTGTATCTCAGGCAGCAGCGCATTGTAGATGAACGGGCTGAGTCCCAGTGGGGAACCCAGGGTGACAAAGGACGAGATGGCGATTTCGGGGTGCGTATTGAGCACATCGTAGGCCACCACGCTACCCAGGCTGTGCGCTACCACCACGATCTCTTTCCCCTGCTGCTGCTGTAACACGTTGACGAGACGCGCCATAACGCGCTCGCGCAGCAGAGGAATATGCAGGTACTGGTCCACATCGCTGATAAAGAGGCGCAGGATCTCGCGTGGCGCGCCGATGATCTGGTCGATGATCTGTAAAAGGGCGTAGACAAACGGATTCTCCCAGGTCAGGAACGCGGGTTGCGCGCTGGGCGAAGCCAGCTTCAGTGTCTCATCATCAACGGCCAGCCCACGTTTCGCGGCTTCCTGAAGCATGGCTTGCGCTATGTTTACCTGAAATGCCGGTTCAGGTGTGTGTCCCCCTGCCAGGCCGAACGCTGCTGGAGGGGCGGCGTCGGGGAGAAAGAGGTCGCCATAGAAAGCCAGTACGATCTGCTCACTGCTAAGCGCGAGATGATCGGGTAATCTGCCCAGACCTTCGATGATCCCGCCCTGGAAGTCAGCAAGCACCTCGTTCTCCAGGATCCATTGCTGGTTACGCCCATGCACACACACTACCACCTTGTCCATCCTTTTGTTCCTTTCACTTCACTGCCATCTGCCTCATCGTTCTCTGAAAAATCGCATTATCCTCCTACTATTATTTTACTGATACCCCCTACGGATCTCGCGCAATCTCCCAGGGCTATTGAAGATCTGCCCATCCTTCGTAGCTGCGCGATTTATCGCGTGTGGCGAGCTGGTTGTCATGGCAGCCATGCGCGATCAATCGCGCAGCTACTGCTCTGTCAAGGTTCATTGCACGGATATCAGGACGATGCCTCTTCCCGCGTAGGGATTCGGCTTGCCGCATCCGGGTGGCTGGGAGGAGGCCCCACAGGCCCCCCAAGGGATGCCT
>JBDTHH010000348.1:0-5133 GCA_039937055.1 Ktedonobacteraceae bacterium
ATGACAGACTGGAAATCGCGCACGATGCGCGGGTAGGGGTGCGGGCCAACGGCCGAGCCGATCAGGTAGAAGGTGGTCTCCACGTTGGTCACCCAGTCGCGGATAGCCTCGTTGATGGCGTCTTTGAGCGTGCGGCTCCCACTGGTGACCGCGCGCACCTCGGCGCCGAGCAGCTTCATGCGGAAGACATTGAGCGATTGCCGCTGGATGTCGTCTTCGCCCATATACACGATGCACTCCAGGCCGAGCATGGCGCAGACGGTGGCCGTGGCGACGCCGTGCTGGCCCGCGCCTGTCTCCGCGATGATGCGCTGCTTGCCCATGCGCTTCGCCAGCAGGCCCTGGCCCAGTGCGTTGTTGATCTTGTGAGCGCCGGTGTGAGCCAGGTCCTCGCGCTTGAGGTAGACCTTGACACCGGGGGCCACCACTTGCGAGAAGCGCGGCACGTAATATAGCGGCGTTGGGCGACCCACGAAGCTGCGCAATTGCTCCTGCAACTCCGCCTGGAATTGCTCGTCGGCCCGCGCCTCCTGATAGGCCGTCTCCAGTTCCGCCAGCGCCGCCATCAGGCTTTCGGGCACAAACTTGCCCCCGAAGGCCCCGAAGCGCCCGCGCTCATCTGGATAGAGATTGTGCTGGTATGCCTGGGTGGAGGCGTGCTCTGTTGCCTCCTGTGGTTGTATCTGCATAGGTCACATCCTTCTTGTGCGTACATGTTCGATAAATGCCTGTATTTTTTGCGCGTCCTTGCGCCCCCCGGTCTCGACGCCGCTGCTCACATCCACGCCCCAGGGTAGCACACGCTCGATGGCCTCCCCTACGTTCTCAGGCGTCAGTCCGCCCGCGAGCAGAATACGTGTTTCCTGCGCGATAGAGCGAGCGCGGTCCCAGTCGTGCTGCCTGCCGCTACCACCCCAACCTGTGGTCGGCGTATCGAGCAGGATGCGCCAGGCCGCCTGCTCATATGCCTTGATCTTCTCCCGGTCCTCCCCGGCGCCCATATGGATAGCTTTGAGAACCGGCCGCTTGATACGCTGGCAGAACTCAGGCGGCTCGGTGCCATGCAGTTGCACAAAGTGCAGCCCCACCTGCTCGGCGACATCGTTGATGAAGTCGGCCTCTTTGTTGACAAAGACGCCCACGAGGTCTGGCTGTGCCTGCCTGTTCTCTTCCTGGGAGGCAAAGCTGGTATCCATCAGCAGCGTGGCTGCCTGTTGTGGCGCGATGTAACGTGAGCTTGGCTCGTAGAACATCAGGCCCAGCATATCGGCGCCCGCGTCGCTGGCCGTTTGCAGGTGTTCACTGGTGCGCAGGCCGCATATCTTTACCTGCACATCCTCGTTGGCTCCCTGGAGCAGCGCGCGCATCTGGCCCGGCACATCCTGCGAGATCACCAGCGCCTCGCCTACCAGCATAGCCTGGATATCGTAGCGAGCCAACCGGCGTGCATCTGCCGCCGTGTGGATACCGCTCTCGGCGATGACGATGCGATCTGCCGGGATGAGCGGGCGCAGGTCACGGATAAGATGCGGGTTCATGTGGAAGGTCACGAGGTCGCGGCTATTGACGCCGATGAGCGGCGCGCCGGCGGCCACGGCCCGCTCTGCCTCCTCGCGGCTATGCACTTCGACGAGGCACTGCATGCCCTGCACGTGGGCCAGGCTGAGCAGGTGACGCAACTGGCGCTCATCGAGCAGCGCGCAGATCAGCAGTAACGCGTCAGCTCCCCAGGCGCGCGCCTCGTAGACCTGGTACTCATCCACAATGAAGTCTTTGCACAGCACGGGGACACTCACCGCGCGTTTGATCGCCGTGAGATAGTCCGGCGAGCCCAGGAAGAAGTGCGGCTCGGTGAGCACCGAGATAGCTGCCGCCCCCTGCGCTTCGTAGGTGCGTGCCAGTGCCAGCGGGTCGAGGTCAGGAGCCAGCAGGCCTCTGGAAGGCGAGGCGCGCTTGACCTCTGCGATCAGGCGAACTGACGCTTGGGAGCGCAAAGCCGAGAGCAGATCGCGCGGCTCCGGCTGCGTCGCGGCCAGGCGCTGCACCTCCGCCAGCGGCTGCGTGAGTTTGCGCTGCACCAGGTCCTCGCGTGTGCGAGCAACGATGCGTTCAAGAAACATAGCTCACCTTATTTAGCATAGGCGCGGCTGGACTCGATGACATCCGCCAATTTGCGCCTGGCCTTGCCCACGCGCAGTGTCTCCTGCGCCAGCTTCACGCCAGCGGCCAGCGAATCGACAGCGTCGTTGGCGAACAGCGCGGCCCCGGCGTTCAGGCAGAGCATCGCGGTTGGGGGGCCATTAGCGTGGCCATCCAGCAGGTCGCGCAGCATAGTAGCGTTATAGGCCGGGTCGCCGCCCTGGAAGGCCTGGCGATCGGTGACGCGCGCCAGGCCGACCTCTTCGGGCGTGATAGTGTACTCGCGCAGCTCTTCGCCGCTGCGCACCTCGCAGATGCGCGTCGGGCCACTCAGCGAGCACTCGTCGATACCCTCTTCGCCGTGAACGATCAGCGCGTGATGGCAGCCAAGGTGCAGCAGCACCTCGCCCATCTTCCTGAGTAGCGAGCTATCGGCGACGCCCAGCACCTGGTAGCGCGCGTGCGCGGGATTGGTGAGCGGACCCAGGATGTTGAAGACGGTGCGAATGCCGATCTCGCGGCGCGTCGGGCCAACGTGTTTCATGGCCGGATGGTAGGCGGGCGCATACATAAAGCCAAAGCCTACCTCATGGACGCAACGCGCCACCTGCTCCGGGCCGAGATCGATGCGCGTCCCCAGCGCCTCCAGCACGTCGGCGCTGCCGCAGCGACTGGTGGCGGAGCGGTTGCCGTGCTTGGCGACGGCGGCCCCGGCGGCGGCGGCGACGATCCCGGCGGCGGTCGAGACGTTAAACGTGCCCGCGCCATCGCCGCCCGTGCCGCAGGTATCCAGGGCATGCCCGGCAAACGGTCCTGTTAAGTGGACCTGCACCGCCTTCTCGCGCATCACGCGCGCCATGCCCGCAATCTCCTGTACCGTCTCGCCGCCTGGACGCAGGTGCAGGGCGGTGAGAAACGCGCCCATCTGCGCCGGGGTCGCGGTCCCGGTCATGATCTCTTCCATGACATCCGCCGCCTCGCCTTCGTTCAGGGTTGCTCCGGCGGCGACATGCGTAATTGCCTCGCGAATCATCGTTGGCTCCTCCTCTAGGGGCGCAATCCGTTATGCCCCTGTGCTGCCAGTGTTCAAAAAATTCTGTAACAGGTCTTTACCAGATGGCGTCATGATGGACTCCGGGTGGAACTGCACCCCTTCAACAGGGTAGGCGCAGTGCCGCAGACCCATGATGAGTCCGTCTGCTGTCTCGGCGGTGATCTCCAGTTCGGCCGGGAGAGACGAGCGCTCGACGATGAGGCTATGGTAGCGGGTGGCTTCAAAGGGCCTGGGCAGATCGCGAAAGACGCCCTGGCCCTGGTGATACATGCTGCCGGTCTTGCCATGCACCGGCTCAGGCGCGCGCACAACGCGTCCCCCGTAGACCTGGCCAATTGCCTGGTGACCCAGGCAGACCCCCAGGATGGGCGTGCGCGACCCGAAAGCTGCGATGATCTGGCAGGAGAGGCCGGCCTCGTCGGGCGTGCATGGTCCCGGCGACACCACAATGCGTTCTGGCTGCATGGTCTCTATCTCGTCGATGGTCACCTGGTCGTTGCGGCGCACCTGCACCTCGGCCCCCAGTTCCGCCAGGTATTGATAGAGGTTGTAGGTGAAGCTGTCGTAGTTATCGATCAACAATAGCATAGGTCCCTCCCGGTGTGTGAGTGCGCGCGCCGGCGATCAGTTCCGCCTCATCAAGTGCCTTCAGAAGTGCTCCGGCTTTATTCAGGCTCTCCTGGTACTCGCTGCCAGGGTCGGAGTCGGCCACGATGCCGCACCCGGCCTGGATGTAGGCGCGACCAGCCTTCATGACCATCGTGCGCAGGGCGATGGCGGTATCCATATTGCCGGCGTGGCTGAAATAGCCGACCGCGCCCGCGTACACCCCGCGTTGTGTGCCTTCCAGTTCGCTGATAATCTGCATGGCGCGGATCTTGGGCGCGCCCGATACCGTCCCGGCCGGGAAGCCCGCGCGCAGGGCATCATAGGCGTTGACATTTGCCTGTAGTTGCCCCGTCACATCGGAGACCAGGTGCATCACATGCGAGTAGCGTTCGACCTCCATAAACTGGCCCACCCGCACGCTCCCCGGCACGCTCACGCGCCCGACATCGTTACGCCCCAGGTCCACCAGCATCACATGCTCGGCACGCTCTTTGGGGTCGCTCTTCAACTCTTCCTCGAAGCGCAGATCGTCTGCTTCGTTGCCCCCGCGTGGCCGTGTTCCAGCAATAGGGTGGATGGTCACCTCACTATCCTCGACGCGTACAAGCAGCTCTGGTGAGGCGCCTATGATCTGAAAGTCGGCAAGGTCGAGGAAGAACATGTACGGCGATGGGTTGATCGAGCGCAAGGCTCGATAGACTGTGAAAGGCGCGGCATTGACGTGACGGCTCAGGCGCTGTGAGAGGGTTACCTGAAAGATGTCGCCGGCCTGGATATACTCTTTGGCCTGGCAGACCATCGCCTCGAACTCGGCACGCGTGCGGTTGGAGACCACGCGCAGGGCTTCGCTCTGCTGGGTAGGAACAGGCTCCTCCGGCAGGCGCATCTCCTGCTGAAGCCGGCGCTGCACCTCATCGATGATGGCCGTGCCACGTTGGTATTCTACCTCCAGGTCAGGCGCATCCAGGTGCAGGTGAGTGACGATCCTGACGCGATGCTTGAGATGGTCGAAGACCAGCACCGTCTCCGTGAAGCAGAAGATTGCCAGCGGCAGGTCAAGCTCATCGTCGGTCGGCATGGGCAGGGCTTCAAAGCGCGTCGCCGCCTCGTATGCCAGATAGCCCACGGCCCCACCATGGAAGATGGGCAACGCGTCGTGTGCCATGCTCGCGGGCGTGACCAGCCGGTAGCGCGCCAGTTCGGCCTGCACCAGCTGCAGGGGATCGTGGCACGCTACCTCCTCGATGCGCAGAGCGAGCCGGGCTTGATCGCCTGCCTGAGTGTTATCTTCACACAGCATCCAACGCAGAGTCGCCGTTTCGCCCCGGTGA
>JBDTHH010000349.1:0-8063 GCA_039937055.1 Ktedonobacteraceae bacterium
GCGACACCTTTGCGACAATTACACGATACGGGCGTGACATCTTCCTGTTACAGTAGAGGCAGTGAGGTACACGCGTGCATACGCCACGGTGAAACGCAAATGTGTGCCTATGGAGTTCGCCACCCAGTATCGCGTTGTAGGCAGGCTCTCCCCGCGCGCCGGAGCAATCCCGGTGCAACCCACCCTGGAGGATGGCTACATCTGGCTCATGTCCCGTAGCGCGTGGCTTGCCTCGCTCGTCGCTCCGTAGCGCGTGGCTTGCCTCGCTTGTATGCACCCTGACGCATTGTTTCTTAATGAATGAAACCACAGAAAGAGATAAAAATCATGACAAATTATGAACACTATGAGCCTCAGCAGGCCGAACAACAGCGCTATTACCCACAAAGCGAGCAGCAGCAGGTTCCCTACCAGCCAGGTTACCGACCGGAGCAGCCAGTAGTACGCGTCGAGGTCAATTCCTATAGCCCTCAATACACCCCGGCACCGGCGGCACTTATCAGCGCTGGAGCATTGGCTGCCGCGCTCAGCTACGCAGGTGGCTGGCTCACGGGCCTGCTCTTCTTGCTCTTTGGCGGCCAGAATCGCTTTGTGCGTTTTCATGCCCTACAATCGGTGCTGTTCTTCGGCGCGATAAACGTGTTCGATTTCGGGTTTATCAGCTTTATAGGCCGCTGGCATCACTTCCTGTTCCCCGAACTGTCCGGGTACCTTGTACTTCCTTTCATTGCCATCAATATTATATGCTGCGTTGGTTGGCTTGTAGCCATCATTCAGGCCGCCAGGGGAGTGTATTTCAAGCTCCCTCTCGCCGGCAATATCGCTGAGCGCTTCATCGGCCAGAATGTGGTCTTGAAATAGCATCGGTTTGCACCATTTCCATGACTCGGCAAACGAAATTCCCTTGGCGAAGGCGTCACTAGCCTGGGTTATGATACACTAGGTATGACCATGTCCAATCACAATTGTCTCTGGATACTCCTTGTAGGACCCGTTTCATGACAACAATTTTACTGGTGGAAGATGCATACGACCTGGCGCAGGTCGTTATCCGCGAGCTTGAGGCGAACGGCTATCACGTCCTGCACGCCAGCGATGGCATCGCGGCGCTCCAGTTGCACGAGGAACAGGCGCCTGCGCTGGTGATCCTGGATTGGATGCTTCCGAAGCTCAATGGGTTGGAGGTGCTGCGTCGCGTGCGGCAGACGGCACCCACACCGGTGTTGATGCTGACGGCGCGTGGCGAGGAGACTGATCGCGTCGTCGGTCTCGAACTGGGGGCCGACGACTATCTCATCAAGCCGTTCAGCATGCGCGAGTTGATTGCACGAGTACGCGCCCTGTTGCGCCGCGCGGAACAGGTGCAGCAGATTCTCAAAGCCGATCACAACCGCAGCTCCGAGGGATCGCTCTGTTATGGTCCCCTGCGCATCGACCCCCAGGCGCACCTGGCTCTGCTCGATACTGCTGCGCTTGACCTGAGCCCCACCGAGTTCGCCCTGCTGCACCTGTTGCTGCGTAGCCCTGGCCGAGCCTTCAGCCGGGCCTATCTGCTTGATACGGTTTGGGGCGAGACCTACGTCGGTGGCGATCGTTCGGTGGACAATACGGTCCTGCGCCTGCGCAAAAAGTTGGGATCACTGGGTGAGGCCATCGAGACGGTCTGGGGCATCGGCTATCGCCTGCGCTCCGAAAGGAGATAAGCATGCAGCGGCGCCCTCTCTTTCTCACGGCACGTCCATGGCGCGCGGCGCTTGAGGCGCTCCTGGTAGGCGCGCTGGTATGGATTGGGCTGTTGTTGCTCCATCGCCAGTCGGGCCCGTTCAACCTGTTCCTGGGCTTGATCCTGCTCTCTGGTCCTATCTGTATACTTGTGTTCACTCTGCGACTGCAATTATTTAAGGGAAGCTGGTGGCGGCAGGTCCTCATCGAACTTGTTCTTGCCGGTCTGTTGAGCTATATCCTGAGCGGCATGGTGCAGGTGGCCATGATTTTCATCCTGCGCGATATAAAGTTGCCGCCTCATGAAGGAAACATCAATAACTCTACCTTGATTCTGGCGGTCACGCTGCTGCTGGATATGGGAATATTCGTCGCCTTGCGCCTGGGCATACGGGTATGGCTGTTCTGGGACCGACTGCGACGGCAGCAACTGATCTGGGCGCTGACACATGCGCATGTGTTGCTCGTGGCGATAGGTGGGGGCCTGGTGATCGCTCTCGTCGAACTGATAGCCTTCGTGAGTTCGAGGAGCATCTATGTCATCTTGCCAACAACTGTGGGCATGCTTGTCCTGGGGAGCATCGCGCTGCTGGTGGTTGTGCCGCCGTCCGCGCTGTTCTCATACCTGGTCATGCGTCGCACAACCGACCGGGTGAAGATGCTGGCCTCCGCTACCAGCGCCCTGCGCGTCGGCAACTATGCGATCCGTGTGCCAGTGGTAGGCGAAGATGAGGTCGCACAGCTACAATCCAACTTCAACGCCATGGCCGCCGACCTTGAGCGAGCGATGCGCGACCTCAAGGCGGAGCGCGATACCGTGGCCGGCCTGCTGCAATCACGGCGTGAGCTGGTCGCCAATGTCTCGCACGAATTGCGCACGCCGGTGGCCACGATTCGCGGCTATCTTGAGACGACGCTCACGCATTGGGATGATGCCGCGACCCCGCCGCTGCGCCAGGATGTGCAGGTGATGGAGAATGAAGTAATCAGGCTTCAGGCGCTCGTTGATGATCTCTTCGCCCTGGCGCGTTCGGAGGTCGGCAGGCTGACGCTACGTTGTATGCCGACCGATGTGGGCGAACTGGCCCGGCGCGTTGTGGCGGTGCGCGCCCCCCTGGCCTGGCGCGCCAGCAAAATCGAAGTGATTGCCGACACCCCACCAATAGGGCCATGCGCACTGGTAGATCCGGAGCGCCTGGAGCAGGTCTTGCAGAATCTACTCCACAATGGTGTGCGCCATACCTCGCCGGGTGGCATCGTCGCCGTCGCAGTAACCGGCGAGCCTGGTGCCGTCGTCCTGCATGTCAGGGATACCGGTGAGGGTATCGCGCCAGAGGATCTATCCCACATCTGGGAACGCTTCTACCAGGCGAACAACGCCCGTGCTCACATAGGCGGTGGTAGCGGCCTCGGCCTCTCCCTGGTCAAGGAGTGGATCGAGGCCATGCAGGGAACCGTAGCGGTCGAAAGTGTGCCAGGCGAGGGCAGTTGCTTTACGCTGCGCTTGCCCGCAAATCCTGAGTGACTTTCTACTCGTTGTTGGCGATCACGCGAGCGCGCAGGTGTGCTTGCTCAATGACCAGGGTGAACGGGTCCAGAAATAGGATAATCCGGGGTTTATTAAGGTGCATTCAAGATAATGAGCGCTATGCTCAAAAAATGCTCAAGATAGAGGCAGCAGGGCACGTTACGCGGAACTGTTTGCGTTTCAAGAGGACCGGGGGATGGTCCGGCTGGAGGAAGAGAGCGAAGCAACGCGTCTGGCATGAGAGAGCAGGCAGATTGCCTGGTTATGTATCTGTTAGAATATCGTATCCAGCAGGGTCGCCACGCCGCCAAGGGACATCGCGAAACCGTTGCTTTCGGCTAGCGTGATGCGGGTGCTGGCAAATGGGATCGGCAGGCTATGTTCTTCCAGGGTAGAGCGCAGGGGCTGGAGGATCAGATCGCCGGCCTGCATGGTGCTGCCATCGAGGATGATCAGCGAGGGATTCAGGCTATTCACCAGGCCAGCCAGCACAAAACCCAGGTATTTGCCTGCTCGTGCCAGGGCGCCAGTACATGTTACGTCGCCGTTTCTGGCAGCTTCTATCACCTGTGGGAGCGTCGTTACTGTTGGAGAGAAGCGTTGCGCCTCCATAAGAATGGCATTTTTGCTCGCCACTGTTTCCAGGCAGCCGAAACGTCCGCAATAACAGAGCGTGCCATGCAAATCAATGGGGATATGGCCTATCTCGCCGGCCGTGCCCAGGCTGCCGCGATAGAGCTGATGATTCAAGATAAAACCGCCGGAGATGCCAGACCCCACCTTCACATAGAGCATATCGCCTGTATTGCGACCGGCGCCGTAGCGACTCTCGCCCAATGCGCCCATGTTGCCATCATTATCCAGGTAGACGGGCACGCCGAGGTCGTCCTGCAGGACCTGTTGAATATCGACCCCTGCCCAACTGGCGAACTGCGCCGGGACAGCGATGCCTTTATGGAGGAGATCAAATGGGCTGATCATGCCTAAGCCCACACCCACGATCATGTCCCAGGCAATCTGTTGCTGCGCCACGAAGACTTTGAGCAATTTTCCCAGTAACGGTAGCCCCTCTTTGGGACTCTTGCTCAGCGAAAATGGAATATCCAGACGCTGGACCGGGCGACCTGTAAGATCGGCCAGCAGCACCATCAGATGCTGTCGCCCAAGGGTGGCTCCCAGGACATAGGCGGCGGTCGCATTGAAGGAGAGCAGTATCGTGCGGCGATCATCGCCGGTCTGGTTTTCTTCCTGCCGAATGATGCCTTCCAGCACCAATTCGTCAACAATGTTGCCAATAGCCGTGCGCGAGAGACCGGTATAGCGGGTCAGGTCAGCACGTGGCAGGGTCTTTCGTTCACGGATATAGTTGAGAATTAATAGACGATTAGACTCACGAATACCATGCTGGTCCGTCCCTTTTCTGCCCTCGTCCTTCAGCAGTTTGCCATGTGTGCGCTGTCCCTCTATGAGCCGCCATTGCCATGATTGCATATATCTTGCCTCAAAACCGCGTAGGTGCGGTCCGTCTGACCCGTGATGGTGGTGGTCCACACGGGTGCGCGGGCCTGTCAACGGCGCCCCTACGCGAATAGAAAATCTTTCTTGCCTACATCTTATCACGCGTTTTAGCGCGCTGTAAATCGGACCACGTAGGGGTACCGTTGACAAGCCCGTAAACTCCGTTGACAAAATCATCTTCCGTATACTACTATGGACCATATCTAATATCCTGAACAATCGCTCCCAACAACATTTTGCTATGGGGCAAAATAGGAGTTACGCCGATGTGGGATGGAGTTGATCTTCCCAATTCCTGGCAGGCAAGACAGAGTCGTCGCGCTCTCCTTGGACGCGCTATGGCTATCGGGCTGTCTCTGGCGAGCGCCGGCACCTTACTACAGGGGTGTAGCACCAGTGCCGCTATAGAGAGCAGCCTCAACTTTGCTAACTGGGCATCCGCCGAGACGGCCACGCGCAACAATATCAACAAAGCGGTGCAGGCCTTTGAACATCAAAATGATGTGCAGGTCAACAACATTGGCATGTCATTTGATGAAGCCCTGGCGCAGCTTACCGAGCTGATTCGGGCGAACATCACGCTGGATGTGATGGAATTGAGCGGGAACTGGCCCTTTGTGCTGGCGGATATGGGCGCACTGGCGGACCTTGGCCCGTTTGTGGCTCAGGATTGGTATCGACGAGATGCCTTCCCTAACAGTTTCGCGGCCGGTACGTATAAAGGTGTGTTGTACGCTGTGCCTTTCAGTATCACGCCCCATGGCTTCTGGTATAACAAGTTGCTGTTGACCAGTGCCGGCCTGGATGCGGCCCGGCCTCCTGCAACCATCAGCGAACTCAACGAGGCCATGACCGTCCTGCGCGCGAGGCTCCCTGCCAGCAGCTACCCTATTGCCCTTGATACCTCGGCGACCGAGTACGCGTTGGTGGGCTTCTGGCCGTGGATCTGGACCTTTGGCGGCAACCCTATGGTTGAAGATGGCCACGGCACCGTCACCATCAACTGGGCCGACGATGGCACGGTGGCGGCGTTCCAATGGTTGCAGGATGCCGTACGTCGGAGGTGGACGCCACCCAACCTGGCGATCAAGGCAGAGCGCGAATTGATGGCGGAAGGGAGGGTCGTTTTCAAGCTTGATGGCCCCTATCTGACCGGTATTCTAGGCTCGATTAACCCCGCGTTTAGCACCGTCCAACTAGTCAATAAGACCTTCGCTGTCACCACCACCCCGCTCGGCCCCGGCGTGACTCAGCCGGTGACGTGCGCGGACATCCATAACCTGAGCATCGCGTCGTCTTCCACTCACAAAGAACTCTCCTGGAAGCTGATCGATTTCCTTACCACCTCGCCGGCCGTGATTACCACGTTTCTGATCCTCGAAGGCGGCGTGCTTCCCCGCAGGAGTTACAATATTGTTCCCCGCTTGTACAGCCGGTTCTATGCCGACCCTATCAGCCGGGCGTTTATTCACAGTATCATTCCAACCATGCGTCCTCCCGCGTTCGGTCCCCGCTACACTACAGCAGCACTGGCCATAGTCATGGCCTTACGCGAAATCGCCAACGGAGCGGGTGTCAGGTCCAGACTCCAGAAACTGACAGAAGAGGTGAAGGCTATCTATGCGTAAGCTGTCTTTCTTTGTGGCACCCTGGCAAAATATCTCTGGCGCACAGTTATAAAAGGAGCACGAGCCATGTGGCGATTTCTTACCAACATGTCGATAGCGCAGCGGCTTATGGTAGCGGCGATCATCACCGCTCTTGTTCCTGGCATCGTGATCTCGATCCTGGGGAGTTCGTATGTGACGACCCTCAGTACCGTCAACGATACCGTGCAGGCCGAGGACAACGCGGTGAAACTGGCTACCGATATGCAGGCTGATCTGCTGCGCATGAATGCGCTGCTGGGAACATTGAACCTGGCGCCCATTTCGGCGGCCGACAATGTGCTGAATAGCCGCGAGATCAGCCAGTTGACCGATGATTTTAGTGTGACGCTGGCAGCCTACCAGCAGGACTATCAGATCGCCACATCAGCCAGGATGGAGAGCATCCGCGAAGCGCTAAAAAGTGATAGCCAGGGCAATCAAGAGCCGACAAGCCAGCACGCTATGATTTATGTGGTCAATTTGCAATGGAAGCTGTACAACCAGGCTCAACAGCAAGTATTAGCCACGATCCAGCAGAACACCGGCGTGAATACGCTGCTGGGAACTATCGCGCAGGCCAACCTGGAGTATCTGCCCCTGAAAGGCAACCTGGATAACCTGGTGCAGCAGACCGAAAGTATTAGCCAGATTGTGGTGCAGCTTAATACCTTCAAAATCTATCCCATCCTCTTCTGGACCATCCTGGCGTTCCTCTTCAGCACCCTGGTAGTCTTTGCCACCAGTTATCTCATTAACCTCAGCATCACCCGCCCGCTCCGCCAGTTGATCCACCTGACCGAACGCATAGCCCATGGCGATACCGATGCGCGCGCGCTGGTGATCGGTCACGACGAAACCTACATGGTGGCTGCCTCCATGAACACTATGTTGGATAGCGTCGTCAGCCTGATGAAAAATATTCAGCAGCAGCACGATGGCTTAGAGGCACACGTGCAAAAGCTCATCGACGAGGTGAAGGGACTGGGTTCGGGCGACCTGCGCTCGCGGGCTGAGGTGACTTCGGATGCCCTGGGCTTCCTGGCGCACTCCTTTAACTATATTATCGATGAATTAAGTAGCCGGATGGTACGCATCAAAACCATCACTGACGAAATAGAGACGGTGACTGGCGCCACCCGGCAACACATGACGCAATCGCTCCACATCAGCATGCATCAAATACAGACGATGGCAGAGGCCATCGGGACCGTAGAACGGCTGATTGTGTTAACCATGACCGTCGCAGACCAATCTCTAGCCCTGACAGCCAGCGCGCGCGAGACACAGCAGGTGACTCAAGAACAGCAAACGGTGATTGAAAACATCACAGCCAGCCTCAACCAGCAACTTCACCTTTCCCGCTCCGTGTTGTGCATCCTCCAAAGCGTAGCCGAGGCAAACAAGAGAAATAGTGACAGCACCCATAAAGCGACGCACAGCATAGGGAAACTCTCGCACCTGGTGGCGCTTCTGCACGCCTCATTAGGCACATTTAAGCTGCGTGAAGAAGTGTAGGGGTATCCCTGCGCTATTCCCCCCGGAGACCGTTCGTCACTGGGATAGTGTAAAATATGGGGTCGCGCTCAATTTGTAAACAATGTTGACAAATTGATATTTTGATGCTATTATTGCTTCAGTACTTATCC
>JBDTHH010000350.1:0-9974 GCA_039937055.1 Ktedonobacteraceae bacterium
GCAAGCCACGCGCTACGGGTCGGGCTGGATCTCTACGCGGAACGAGGAGAATAGGTGAGGATAACACGGCCATGCAGAACACTTCAATTACACCCCAGGATATTGCGAGGGATAATGAGCGCCTCTACGCGTCTTTCGCGCATTTCAATGTACTCTGGCTGTTTGTTATGGTTGTGATTGTGGCTATGATCGATTATATCAACTTGAGTGCTGTACCTACCTACCTGCATGATTGGCATGGGCCGGTGATTATTCTGCTCTCCGTAGGGGTCTTAGTGATCTATGTGCTGCGAATGTTCTTTTTGGGGAAACAGCAGCAATGGCCTTTACCATTACGCTACTCGTTAAGTCTCTGGTTCGCCGTTTATATAGACATCTTCCTCCTTTCACTGATCAATCCTGGTTTCGCGTGGGATTACTGGGTTCTTTTCGGCTTCAGCTTTAGTCTCTTTGGGGGTCGCCTCCTCGCCATATCTATTGGTGCCAGCATCCTGACAATGCTCATGTTCATAGGCTTTTTCCAGGGTCCCTGGACCGGGGCGGATATTGGCACCATTCTAGGCATAAGCGTCTCGATTGTTTCCTCGTGCATCACGGCCTGGATTATCTATCGTCTGATAGGCGCTCACTACGAGCGCAACCGGCTACTAGAACAACTTAGCACGGCGCATAGTGCATTAGAGGAGGCGCACCACCAGTTGGCGGAGTCGGCGGAGCAGGAGCGCGAGCTGGCGGTGCTGCGCGAGCGCACACGCGTGGCGCGCGAGATGCACGATACGCTGGGACACGCGCTGGTGCTGGTTTCGGTGAAGCTGGAGGCGGCGCAGCGCCTGCGCACACGCGATCCCGAACGCTGCGACCGCGAACTGGAGGCGACCAAGGAGATTGTGCGCGAGACGATGGGCGAACTGCGCGCCTCCATTGCCAATCTGCGCTCGCCATTGCTAACGCGCGAGCCTGCTTGCCAGGCCATCGGTCGCTATGCGCGCGAGATGGCGCAGCGCGCGAGTCTGCGTGTAACCTACGATCTCGAACCCGGTCTCGAAACACTGCCGGAGCAGATCGAGGAGACGCTCTGGAAAGTGGGACAGGAGGCCCTGACCAACATCGAAAAGCATGCCCACGCCGCTCATGTTGCGCTACACATCAGCAGGGAAGATGAATATGTTATCATGACAATCGCTGATGACGGGGTCGGCCTCCCCCTGGAACTCTGCCACGCACACGCGGATGGCAGCATCACCTGCACTAGCCCCGCGGGCCACTACGGCCTGAGCGGCATGGTCGAGCGCGCCGAGCAGGCCGGCGGAACCTTGCTTATCCATCCTGGCAAGGAGCGCGGCACCACTATCGAAGTCAGCCTGCCGCTGGCAGCGTAGACCGCCCGCCAGGGCATGACTTCTTCAAGGAAAGCTTCCTCACTCTGTTTCCCCTTGACAAACTTTGGCGTTCGCCTTATTATATCCACATCACATATAATCAAAATGGATATATGCGATGTGGATAGTTCCTCCATGCAAAAACGGAAGGGGTTTCTCATGAAGCAACATGCCGGTGAGCCAGACGAACTGCTCCCTCTTTCCCCCGCTATCTTTCACATTCTCCTGGCTCTCACCGGGGAGGAACGCCATGGCTACGGCATCATGCTGGAGACGGCGCGCAGTAGTGATGGCAAGGTCAATCTTGGGCCGGGAACGCTCTACCGCTCTATAAAGCGCCTGCTGGCTGACGGCCTGATCGAGGAATCCGACGAGCGGCCAGTGCCTGAGCTTGATGATGAACGGCGGCATTATTACCGGCTGACCTCCTTTGGTCTGCGCGTCGCCAGAGCAGAGGCCCAGCGCCTGGCCGCGCTTGTGCGACTTGCCCAGTCCAGGCAATTGCTGCCCCAGCCGGGCGCGTTCACGCTCGAAGGAGGAGTGCAATGACGCGCTTAAAGCTGGCAGCGGGCGGCGCAAAAAGAGTCATCGTGCTCTCCGCCTGGCTCTTTGCTCTCTTTCTGCGTGCCTACCCGGCATCTTTCCGGCGTGCATATGGCTCACGCATGCTCCGCGTCTTTCGCGATAGCTGCCGTGATGCCCTGCAACGGCGCGGCCTGGCTGGTCTCACCTTGCTCTGGTGGTCTACATTCTCTGACCTGCTGTTCTCTGCCTGTTTGGAACGCTGGCAGATTGTAAAGGAGGAAGCTCGCTCTATGGCTCTTAACGGACGTATCCAGAACTTCCCGCCGCGCCTGTGGATCGCCCTCGCCGCGACGGTCATCGCCTTTGTGGTCTCACTCGTGGCCAGCCTCAATCTCTACCTGCTTGAGGATGCGAATCCCTTGACCCAGGCAGCCTACAGCGTATCGCCCTTGCTGCGCTTCAGTTACGTTGCGATCTATGTCTCCGCGCTCGCCGCCGGGGTGGCTGTGTGCGGCATCCTGGTGTATGCCCTGGTGCAGCGCCAGACTCTGGTGATCGTGAGTCTGATCGTCGTGGCACTCGTGGTGGTTGTTGGTGGCTTCGGTGGCCTGCTTGTCCGTCATCCCGCGACCTTCCTGGTCTGCTTCGCCATCTTCCTTGCTCTGATGCTGATCGGCTTTCTAAGTGGACGCACCGTAGCCAATCACGCGGGCCGCTTCTTTGGACAACGACCGGCGGCGGTGCTCGGAGCCTGCGTGGGCGCCGGCAGTCTGTTGCTCGTCAATGTCGTGGCTGTGGTCCTGCACACAATCCTCCTCAATCCGGTCAGCCACGCGCTCTACATGCAAGGGCAGATCGAAGGTACGCACCTGAACTTTACGCTCATTGTCATGAGCCTGGCGTTCCTTACCATGCTGGCCTGTGGGCTGAGTCTTGGACTGGCACTTCGCTTGCCGGCACGCCAATCCTGAGAAGGGACTTCAGAAACGAGGAGAAGTGAAGCATGACGATTTTCGATTTCGTGCTGATTCTGGCTGTTCTGGGGTGTGTCGTCGCACTCTTTTTGCTCGGCTACTTCCTCTTGCGCCGTCAATGGGGGCGGGCAAGGCGCATCTTGCTGGCACTGGGTAGCTTCCTGGTGGTGTATGCTGTGGTGCTGCTGAGCGTCTCCCTGCTCAGCCCCCAACGTGTCCTCGCCATGCATCAGAACCGCTGCTTCGATGACTGGTGTCTCTCGGTTGAGCGCGCGGTGCAACAGCCCACCATCGGCGACGCGCCTACGGTCGTTACCGCGCATGGCACGTTTTACCTGGTAACCGTCCGCGTTTCGAGCCAGGCCAGGGGGATCACCCAGCGCGCGCTGGATGCCCAGGTCTACCTGCTAGACGCCGGAGGCCAGCGCTTTGACCTCGATGCTTCCGGCCAGCAGGCGTTGGATGCCACCGGCCAGGGCGGGCAGCCGCTGGACAGTAGACTTGCGCCCGGTGGCTCGTTTACACGCACAGTGGTATTTGACCTGCCCAGAAGTTCCTCACACCTGGCCCTGGTGGTGACCCATGGCCTGTTCCCAGATGTCCTGATCATCGGAAGCGAGCAGAGTTTATTTCATAAGCCGACGATCATTCAAATCTAAATGCGCTGAGTGGAAGAGGTGTGTGCTATTCGCCCTTCAAGAGGTTTCATCGATGACAATATGTTCTATCCCCGCCGGCAGCGACTTCAGAGCGCGCTGTAAGAAGGTAGGGTACAGCGTAATCTGTTCGAGGTCGGCGCAAGGAAACCACTGGAAGATGAGCGGGTTATGCTCTTCCTGTCCCTTGAATGGGCCTGGAGATGTATACAGAGCGCAATCGGGGGGTAGCGACATAAGAAAATAGAGTGCCAGCTCATGTGTTTTCCGCGCCGCATCCCAATAGAAGTCCTCGACGATCCAGACCAGCCGTTCAACCTGCACAGCCAGGCCCAACTCCTCGCGCATCTCGCGCCTGAGGGTCTCGGTGGCAGACTCCAACATCTCAGCCCGTCCCCCCGGCAAGGCCCAGAAGCGCTCATGCACCGCCTTGTGGAGCAGAACCTGGTTGTTGTGCAGAGCGATGCCAACGATGCGGTAATTGAAGCGGGCGGGGCCGCGGTCGAATGCAATCATGAGGGGGTATCCTGACTCTTACTCAACGTTTTGAGGCTACAAATTGCAGCGCTTCTCGCGAAAGATTGAGCCATTGCTCTGCAAATGTTGGTTCGATGGTGATCCACTCCTTCATAAGCCGGCCATCATGCCGGGGATCAAAGCGTTCTCCCATGCCCGCAGCGATGAGCGCATCCACACGCGACTTCGGCAGCTTGACAACGAGCTTGCCCCTGACGAGCATAGCAAAGATTTTATCCTGAATTTTTAGTCCTGACGAGCCGAAACTCTTCCCATCCGACGGAGGGGTGACATCTGGATTGCTGAGGAGTCCCTCGACAATCGTGGCAAAACGTGCTTCTGGAGTGCTGGGTGGATAACTCATGAAAGGGACAGATCCTCTCTTTGTATACGCTGTTATTGCCTCATTATAACACGCGTATAGCCGAGGGCTAAGGAAAGCTCGCTTCCTAGGAATCGACCATTTGTAGCCTGGGAAAACTACTCCTTATCAGGATCGGGTAGGCAGGGAGAAAGACCCTCCCTCCTCCACCCGTTTGTGTATGAATGACCGTTCGATTTACGACTTCATCCGACCCACTTGATAACAGGCGAGGATGTTGCCAGAGCCTTGCCAGGTGCGTGTGGCGATGAGCTTGAGAGATACCGGCGGGCGACCCGTGAACAGCGGGGTCCCCTCGCCCGCGATCACCGGAAAAATCGTGAGGTGCAGTTCATCGACCAGATCATGAAGGAGCAGGTCGTTCCAGAGCATACGACTCAATAACACCAGGATATCTCTACCCGGCTGCTGTTTCAGGGCAGCAACCTCCTGGTGCACATCCGCCCCTCTGACGATGCGTGTCGTCTTCTCCCAGGGCGCTAGATCCTCGCGGGTGATGGTATCCGAAACTACGATTTTCCCTACTGACTCGATAAGCCCTGCAAATTCACGTCTGGTCGCGGTGGCATGCGGGTCATGGGGCACCCCCGTCCAATACGCTTTGTTGCCTAAAAAGGAAGTGCGACCACTCAGGAGCAGGGTATCGGCGGCACGCAGTTGTTCAGTATTATAGTAATCGAAGTGCTCGTCCCCATCGTAGTCTTCGTGGAAATAGTCGAAGAGCGCGTCGAGATTTCGCCCCTTCCCTTCGTAATAGCCATCCAATGACATCAGGTTGCAGACAATGAGTTTCCGCATGAGTGTGCTGCCTTTCAAAAGGTGCTAACGCTGTCTTTTCATGGTTGACCAGAGCAGGCTGGTTCGCGGCTACAATTGCAGGCTTTTTATATCCTCTGCGACAAAAGACACATCGTTATTGAATTGATGGCCGCCTTCATCTCGTTCACATATCGTTGCTTCCGGGAGGATTTGAGCGTAGAGCGCAAGATGGTCAAACGGCACGGTTGCATCGTCACGGCAGTGGTACAGGAATATCTGTCTGCCCTTTGAAAGCTGTGTGGCTCTATCTTCTGGCAGCATCAGTTCCTCATAGCCAGAGTAGCACCAGCCATTCCCACCCCAAAATGGGCACGCGAGAAGAAACATGGCAGCAATCGTTTCTCTGTCCCCCCTTTCGCTCATCCACTTTATGAGAATCGAGGCGCCGACCGAATGGCCAACGAGACCAATCGGCCCCTGCATCGTAGCTAGCTCTTTTTCGAGGTGATGCTTCCACTCTTCATAGGATGCATCTTCTTCGTGCGGCAGAGCCGGGTAATGAACCTCGTATTGCGGGCCAAGTGCATGCGAGAGGCTCGTGGCAAGCTGTTTGTCCACTTCGTAAGCACCGGCTCCAGCACCTTGAATCACGAAGATGTGCTTCGTCATGATAGACATCCCTTCTGTTTCTTTTGCAAACCATCTCTTTTCTCTCATTGTCTCCTTTGATGGCGAGTTGAAGTCACTTTTTCGAGCACTGCCAGTTTACCCCTATGTTCTATTTCACCACTCGGAACGAGAGATGGGTTGCTCCGGGTGTCTCAAGCAAAAACAGTATACCCTCAGGGAGGCGAAAAAACTTCTCTGATCTTGCGCTTCTAAGAAAAGCTATGACAATAATTACATAACTGGATCAACTGGGAAGAGACGAGAGGAAGAGATACAGTAGGATGGGTTGCACTCCCTGGAGGGACACACCAAGAAAGTAAAAACATGAACATCGCCGTTTTTGCGGATTTGCACGGCAGATTGCTGCTCGCTTTTCAGCTCTGTGGACGCTGGCAGAGGGAGACAGGAGAAACTATCGACCTGATCTTGCAGGCGGGAGACCTGGGTGCGTATTTTGATATGCAGAGGCTGGACAGAGCCACGCGCCGCTATGCTGAACGTGATCCGATGGAACTCGGATTTTTAGAACACTTCTGCCGCTATGACCCCGCCGTGAACGCGCGGCTGGCTGAAACAACCTGTCCCATGATTTTTGTACGCGGCAATCACGAGGATCATGCCTGGCTCGATGCACTGGAGCAACAGAGCGCGGATAGCATTTTTCCAGTTGATGCGTACAGGCGGGTGTACAATCTGAAAACTGGCCTGCCCTGGACCTTCCACAAAGGTGACGAGCAGATTACAATACTGGGCATTGGACGTATTGCAGCTCCGGCGGGAGAAGAGGATCAGCACCAGGGCAAGTATATCCAGGACTACGAAGCAGAGCGTATCTATCAACTGGAACACCAGCCTATCGATATCCTGCTCACGCACCACTCACGGCCCGATTTCGTAATCCTGGAGCGCGGCGTGAAAATCAAGGCCAGCAGCGGGATGAAGGAGATTGAATATATTCTGGATAGGGACCAGCCCGCGTACCATTTTTTCGGCCACTATGGAGGTCCGCCGCAGGTGCGCAGCGACACCAATGGCAGAACGCTCTCAGTAAAGCTAGCAGACCTCCACTGGGAACGTGGGACTTCAGTGCTCGAAAAGGGATCGATGGGCCTCTTACGCTGGCACAATCGCGAGCAGCACCCCTTCACGGTGCTCAATGATCCCTGGCTGAGAGAATACGCCAGCCATACATGGCGCTCCCTCTAAACGAAAAATCCAGGCCAGCAGATGGGCAACCCCTGATGAGCCGTGCCGCACGGGCAAATGTTCGCACGACATGCGCTCCTCATGCTCTGATAAGCGCCGGTTATGGCCTGACTGTCTGGTAGTGAAGTCCAACCACGCCCGCCTGGAACGTCTTTGCTTCTAGCAGCTTGAGCTTCATCCACTCCTTGATATCTTGAAAGAGGGGGATGCCACCACCTAAGACAATCGGATTGAGAAAGAGGCGGTATTCATCAATCAAGTCCAGATGGGTAAACGAATGGGTCAAGGTGGGGCTCCCGAAGATCATGAGGTCGCCGCCAGGCTGTTGTTTGAGTGCTGCGATTTCTTCCGCAATCTGGTCTTTCACCATCCGTGAATTCTTCCATTCCGCACGAGAGAGCGTTCTTGAAAACACAATTTTGGAGACATTCTCGACCCAGTGAGCGTGTGCGCGTTCCCGTGGCGAGGCCTCCGGGTCCGTGAGCATGGTTGGCCAATAACTCTGCATTACCAGGTAGGTGACACGTCCATAGAGAGCTGTGTCCACATTCCTGAAGAGAGCGTCGACATAGGGGTTCAGTTCTTCGTCCACGATAGCCCACTCCAATTCTCCGTTTGGTCCTGTCGTGAAGCCATCGAGTGAGACATGCAGAAATGAAATGACTTTTCTCATGGTATACTCCTTTTATTGGGATGATAGGGAACCTTCAACGGTTCCATGATAACCCAGCAAAAGGATTTTGTCTTGAACAAAATGGACAGCTATTTCGGCTGCCTTCTCTGAGCAATTTGAGCAGGCGTGTACCCTATGAAATGCTTGAGTGATCTGGTCATATGCGGCTGATCGGCATAGCCAGCTTGATACGTTGTATCAAGGAGCGAAATGCCCTGCTCCAGGAGAGCCGCCGCCTGCTTCGCGCGTTCGATCTGCTCAAGAGCTTTGTACGTTAACCCGGTTGCCAACAAGAACCGGCGTCTCACCGTGCGCAACGACATCTCCGGCGGTTGGCCAGCCAGGACCGCCTTCACGACTGGATCAGAAACCAGTATATCCTCGCGCACCAGCCTCTCGACGAATGTCTCAACATTTTCATAGTCAGGAAAGTGAAAGCTGGAGCCGGCTAGCTCGAAGGAGGTTTTCGCGGCGAGCGGCAACATGGCCCGTTCATCCAGGAGATGTCTGATGGAAACTGAGGGCAGAAAGATGCCAGGCTGAAAAGTGACGCCAAACCACTCGGTCCCCTCGGCCTGGCTGACAGGAGTCGCTCTGGTCAATGGTCCCTCCACAGAGACTCTGGCCCTGCCATCCTGCCTGAGAAAGAGCAGATGCCAACGGTTAGAGGCCGGGCACACAGGAGCATAATCGCTGCCAGCCCGCCCACGCCAGACCGCCTCTATATACGGGGAGTCCGACTCCCTTCCCTCAAAGAGAAAGCTCATATTTCTGCCTCCGATGTGTGCGACGTGAACAAGATGCCACCTTTGAGCACGAATAGTTTACCGTACATGCGCAGAAAAAACTTCTCGCATCTTGCTCTGTGGCCGCGCTCTCTGACTCTTCACGTTTCACGTGAAACGCAAAGCAGAGCTTGCTTACCCAATAGTGATATCCGAAGATTTTCCTTTTTCGCGATAGACCGCCTCACACCCTCGCACAAGGCTGCGGAAACGGTGTTGCAGCAGTTTTCGCTCGCCCTGTGCCATGTCTAGAAAGATGACCTCATAGTAGTAGCGAGCATACTCTAAGATGGCCGGCAAAACATCCTCAAGGTTGTCGCCACGGACAGTGCGGCTTCCGTGCTTACGACGCTCCTGTAACCAGAACGCTGACATTTCAACACGGATCTGCTCCTCAATTTCCTGACCCGGACGCTCATGATATCGTATGATAATTTTTTGCGCGATCATGAGGATATTTTGAAGAGTTGACTGCTCGCCCGACCCGGGCGAGTAAAACGCCAGGAGAAGCTCTATCAGGTGCGCGTATCGCGCAACCGGTGGCGCAAATCCAGGGTCGTTCATCCGGCTCAACTCCGCTGCAATCAGTGGATGCTGGCGAAGCCATTCTTCTACAAAGACCGACTGACTTTTTACTCCACGCACATTTTCCAATGCAGCAATAAGATTGGGAGAAAAGGCGAGGGAGAAACCGATCTTTTTCTGCTCCGCATCCAGACGTGGACGACTCATCAACGACCTCCATCAGGGTCAGCAGTGGCGGTCTCTTCAAAGAAGCGGCGCAGCACCTGTGCGACAAGCTCTGGCTTGCCACCATTGTCTGCTGCCGAATGGCCGAGTCCGGCAAGCTCAATGCGCTGAACATGCGGTAAAACCAGGCTTAAGCTTGCAAGAGCATCTTTCAAAGACTCGGCGCTCTTGCTCCCGCCGAGCAGCAAAACCTTCGCTTGCAGTACCCGAAAATGCTCAAGGGAACCTTCCATATCCTTGATGATCTGCGAATCGGAATGCATCGTCGGAATGAGAACCTGCAACGGCACATCATCGTTCTTCGCCTCCTTCGCCTCAGCCCGAATCGCCAACGACATCAGTGGCGCCAGGAGAAAACGCGGAAGCGCGGTCAGCAGCGACGAATCCCCGGTTCCTTTGATGACACTGACCATCGCCGCGCCCAGGTTCCCCTGAGCCAGCTCCTGATCATAGCGTGTCACCCAGGCCATTGGGGAGGGATGGCCGGGAAGCGGAAGAGGGGGCTCATAGAGAGCGATCTTCTGAATGGCTGGCTGCATGAGTGCCGCTTGCAGCACAATTAAGGCTCCTGCGCTTAGCCCAAAGACAAGATGGGCGTCAGTCTTGCGAAGGAGTGCATCCAGATCTTCGCATGCTTTCTTCATACCGTAATGCTCGCCAAATGGTCCGCTGAAACCACGACCGCGACGATCAGGCACAT
>JBDTHH010000351.1:0-11924 GCA_039937055.1 Ktedonobacteraceae bacterium
ACGAGCCGCTGCAACATAAAATCACTGACTTTGATAGCCATAACGTCCTTAACCTTTCTTCGCTGTGCCGACTGCCAGGATATGTACCGGGCAAGCGGCAGCCACTAAACAATACACAATTCAAGCATTTATATTTCTGCCCCCTTGCCGTAATACTGGAAATCCTCGCGGAAGCCTCCCTGGCCCTCGCCGATGTGACTGTAGTCCGCCACAAATTCAATCGAGCGCAGGTACTTCACCATCTTGTAGCCAAGCTGGGTCTCCACTCTCAGGCGCAGGGGCGCGCCATGCTCCAGGGGCAGTGACTTGCCATTCATCTCGTAGGCCAGAATGGTCTGGGGATGCTCGGCCAGTTCCCTATCGATGATCTCATAGTAGGTGTGCTCCAGCGCCTCCTTGAGTTCAGGCTTCACCGACTGTTTTCCCTGCTGGTAGGAGGTAAAGACCACGTACTTTGCTTCAGGTTCCGCGCCGCACAGCTTGATGATCTCAGCCAGGGAGACTCCGCCCCACTCGGCAATGCCGGACCAGCCCTGGATGCAGTTGTGCTTTGTGATCTGTGTCTGTCTGGGCTGGTTGCGCAGGTCCTGCAGCGTGAAAGCCAGGGGATTGACGACCAGCCCGGATACTTCAAGCTTCCAATCGCGAAAGTCGTTCTGCGCCAGCCGCTGGTACTCCTCGGTCTCGGGCGGACGGCCGTTGACCCAGAAATATGCTGAGATGTCGGACTGCTCATAGTGCTGCTTAGATACTTCGCGATGCAGGAGCATCTTGCGCACCGGGTCTACCAATGTGCCCAGCGCGTGTTGCATCTGCCGGCGCGTGCGCAGCGTCTGCCACGAAGCCCAGACGTAGATAGCCGCGACTATGATCAGTGCGATGACGGCAATCGTGATGGCAAGACCGAAATCCGCCTGTGGGCTACCGAGGACGATGTTGCGAATGTTGTCCTGGAAATGTACAATCAGCACCAGCGCCGTATGTACTATAATGAAAAGGATGAAGGCCAGCAGGCTCAGAAAGTGCAGGCTGCGCGCTGCTTGCCGGCCCCCAAAGATCTTGATATACCAGGGGAAACGCGCCTCGATTGACGGCGACATGGCGGCTCCCGTCAGCAACATGAAGGGTCCCAGCAGAAAGACAACGCCCGCGTAGGCCAACTGCTGCAGCGGATCAAAGGGCGTGAAGTCGCTGGCCGGCGGGATATGCAGTGTCAGATAGGTCAACAGCGTCTCCCAGGCGCGCGGCACAATGGACCAGGATGTGGGCAGCAGCCGCGTCCATTCGCCGGTCGCGAAGAGCAAGACGACGTATACCAGGCCATTGAGCACCCAGAAGATGATAGAGAAGAAGTGCCAGTGGCGACCCAGTCCCAGATTGTCCCCTCCCGGCAGAGCCAGCAACGGTGAAACTGGCTCCTCATCGTCCATCGAGGTATACAGCGTGTCTTTGGGTATCTTCTTCTTCGTCAGCCGCAACCAGGCAGTACGAGGGTCGCAGCCATCATTCCAGTACAGACGAGGATGGGCCGCCACGATCTGGATGCCACTACGAATCAACAGGCCTATGAAGAGCAGGTTGATGTAGTGAGTGAGACGTATCCACAGCGGGAATCCTAACGATGCCAGCACGAGATGCAGGTGCATATTACACACTCCTGTTGGGTGATAAAAATAGCTGAGCGCAACGCCCTCTCTAATATAACACGTATTTGCATCGTATTACGATACAAAATCATACCCTCTTAAGCACAGCAATGTCTCCTAGAGCGGAAGTAATTAAGGGAAATATGTTACTGCCTAAGAGTACCGTTTCTTCGTTAAAGATTGGTAAAGATAGGCTGAAAGAATGGTAAGTTCTGGATTAGAAGTAGGTAAGTAAGCTGGACCTGAACTGCTGACGAGTGAGCTATCTCCCCCGCTTCGTAGCTGCGCGAGTGTATCGCGCAGCTACGAATAGGGAAGCGCGCCTTCATTGCCATTCATCACAAGTCCCTATACGGGTGGGAGCGGTAGCCAGACACGGAAGCAGGTACCCTTCCCCGGTGTACTTTCCACGGTGATGGAGCCGCCGTGGGCCTCGGCGATGAGGCGCGCGATCGAGAGGCCCAGGCCGGCTCCCAACTTGCTGCTGGTCGTGGTGTGCCTGGCGCGATAGTGGCGCTTAAAAATATGCGGCAGGTCTTCGGGGTCAATGCCGGGGCCGGTATCGCAGACGCTGAGGACGGCCCACTCCGCCTGGCGAGCATGCATCTCTTCCTGGACTGGATGGCTATCTTCAGAAGACCTGGCCAGGGCTAGCGTAATCTGGCCTGAAGGGGGAGTATATGTCAGGGCATTATCTACGAGATTGAGCACCATTTGTTTGAGCATATCAGCATCACCTGGTATGTGTAGCTGCTCAAGTTCTTCGATCTTCAATGTACGCTGCTGATTTAAGAAGCGGGCCTGGCGTGCTGTCTCTACCACCAGTAAATCCAGTTCGACCGCCTGGGCACCGTAGGCATAGGGTTGTGGGAGCATGCCGGCATCAGCGCGGGTGGTGGTCAACAGATTGGTCACCAGGCGCGAAAGGCGGCGCAGTTCGGCGCTGACCTGCTGCAAATCTGTATGCACCTCATCTTTCAGTTCCCGGTCGAGCAACAGCACATCGAGTTGACCTTGAATCGCGGTGAGCGGCGTTCTCAACTCGTGCGAGACATCGGAGGCGAAGGTGTGCTGTAGCGCAAAGCTGGCCTCCAATCGCTCGGCCATCGCATTGAAAGACCCGGTAAGTTGTTCGATTTCAGTCACTGCTTTAGGAGGATGGAGACGCGTGCGCAGGCCCTGGGCACTGAGATTGTGCATGGTAGAACTCAAGGTGCGCAGCGGACGCAATTCATAGCTGGTCAGCCAGAAGCTCACCGCGTATGCCAGGAGAGCGGCAACCAGGCTCCCGACGAGCAATCCCGTTACCAGGATGGCCTGCACCTGCTTGACAACCTGGAGCGACTGGCATATTTGCGCTACAGCGATCAGCCGCTGCTGTTTATCGCGTAACGCAATCGTCAATGTATGGACCTGGAAGCCATCGCGGTCCTGCCAGGTGCCAGATACGCGCTGGCCGTGCAGCGCGGCTTCAAAATCGCCCTGTTTCAAGGGCACAAGTACTTGGTCAAGCTGGGACGAAAACGCAATGGGATGGCCGCTTACTGTATCAAATAGCTTGATATACGTAGAATTGGTAGTAAATTCGCTGACCGGATCGCCTCGAACCAATGCGTGAAAGAAAGCCGCATTCAAGGGACGGCCCGAGGCTGCGAGCGCGGCGGCTTCAAGTTTGCTCGCTTGTATCTGTAAGCGGCTATCCAAATCAAGCACCAGCAAGGAGGTCACCAGTTGATACACAACAAGACCCTTCAGCAGCAGGGTCAGGAGAATGACGAGCGCGTTCCAGAACGCCAGCCGGCTGCGCAACGATTTGGGCTTGCTGAGCACGGCATAGAGCCAGCCAGGCCCTTTTCTTACCTGAAGGTTATTGAGCGGGCGAGACAAGCCATCCCCGCTACGCGTTTCAGTTGCCATCATCCTGCTCCTTTATGCGCTCGTGTGTTTCAATACGCGACACCATAAGAGAGATCGCCGTCCCGTAGGGCGTGGCTTGCCTCGCGCCACGGAGGGATAATCTTCCTTCCAGCGAATTTCAAATCACTCAATCGGCAAAAGGGTTCATGAGCCACCTAATAAGGAAAAAAATGGCTCCTAAAATCAATAGGATTGAGGGAATTAAAGTTACAAGTGCGACGACATCGAGGGTATCGTTATTGGCCGCCAGATTGATGATAAAGCCTGGAATGACAAGCAGGCCTGCAAGAGCAAAAAGGATACCGGGTTGAGTATACCAGGTTATTTGTCGCCTATTGCTACGCCTCTCGCGAAATTTTTTGATTCTAGAAAAGAGGAAGACGAGGTACACGATGCACATAAATGCTGCCTCAAGCGGCCTGACTGGAATACGCCCTGAAAATACACCGATAACAAGAAGAGATATCAGGGTAATACCGAGTAAAAAAAATGCCACCGCTCCTAAACAAAAGAGCGTTCTCGTGTTTCTTGCTGGAGAACGATGCATAAGCTATTGCTCCTCTACGCTTTCAGGAGATATCCGACTCCACGAACGGTGTGGATGAGATCGGGTTGTCCGCCGGCATTCAGTTTGGCGCGCAGGGCAGTCATATACACTTTGATGATATCGAGTCCGGCCTCGTTGTCGTACCCCCAGATGCGCTCGAAGATCAGTTCTTTCGTCAAGACCTGCCCGCTATGTCGCGCGAGCAGCACCAGCAGGTCGTACTCGCGCTTCGTCAACTCGATAAGAGTGCCGGCGCGTGAGGCCTGGCGCGCCGGCGTGTTGAGGACGAGGTCCGCCACCTGTATTTCCTGGGGAAGCTGCGTCGCCGCCTCAACACGTCGCAAGGCTGCGCGAATGCGCGCAAGCAGTTCTTCAAAGGCGAAGGGCTTCGTAATGTAGTCGTCGGCTCCGCTCTCCAGGCCAGCAATTTTATCGGACAGGTCATCTTTGGCCGTCAGCATCAGCACGGGCAGCGTTTTGTCGGCTCCAGCTCTCAAGCGGCGGCACATATCAATGCCGTTCATATCGGGCAGTATGACATCAAGTATTACCAGGTCCGGCGTAAACGTGCGCATGACAGTGAAGGTCTGGCCTCCATTCCCGGTGGTCAACACCTCAAATCCCTTATACGTCAGACCGCGTTTGAGAAATTGAGCGATGGTAGTTTCGTCCTCGACCACAAGTATGCGTTTCATGCGTTCCTCTTCCTCATTGTAGGCTTTTTTACCGCACTTTCCCATATCATACCGCCATCTCGGTCATCGGGCCAATCATCCTGGAGCGCATCTGGAAGCGTTCATCGTAGAGCATACCTGGAGAGGATGGTAACACTTACTAGCGTTTGAAGCTGGCGGCCCATTCCACCAGCGCCTGCAAGACACACTATTCTGCTCGCGCGATTACTCAACTCTTTATGCCTGGCATAGTAGATGAGCCACTGAAACAGGTACAGAGCATGCTCATCTTCGGCCCCCAGGAAATACCCATGACCTTCCAACCAGCATAAAAGCCAGCGCCCCGACGCGAAACAAGACGGATTTCGTGTAGGGGCGCCGCTGGCCGGCGCCCTGCTCCACCGCCGCCATCTCGCCCCATATTGTGTATCAACGAATGAACCAGCGCATCCAGACTACACTTTCTTCATAGTAATCACCGCCAGGTACTGGCATTCAACGTAGGCCTGGTACATCCCAGCGGAACCCCGGATGGGCAAAGGGTTTGTGTTGGGAGGAATGGTGCGGCCAGTATACGAATCCGCCGCCGCTTGCTTTAGTTGAAGGCCGGCACTCAGCACGGATGGAGCGCCGAAGCCCTTCAAAGTGGGCGTCTTCAGGATCTGCGCGCAATAGGTCCGCATCGTTTGCACCCAATCGCGCAGGTCGGCAATGGCGTTGTTGATATTCTGCACGTGGCTGCGCATCGAGGTATCGTCGCCCGTAGCCTGTTGTATCTTGCCTACCTCGGCCGCCAGCGTATCAATGTAGCCGGGCAGCGCGGGCGAAGAGACAATGCCTACCGGGACCTGTAGCAGGCTGGGATCGCCCGCCGGCAGGTCCCCGCTGCTGCGCGCATAGTCGCTGCCATCGATCAACTGAATGATGCGAATGGCCTGTCGCCAGACAAGGGCATAATCATGGGAGCCTTGCAGGTCATCGACAATGCTGCCGGCCTTATCATTAATGGTCTTGATGGTCTCGAATAGCCCTGTAGCAATACCGCCCTTGTACTGGAAGCCCGGCAATTGGTAGAGGATATGCTGGATATAGGGAAGGGTAGCCGGGTTAAAGCTCCCCAGGTACATCTGCTGTCCTGGAGTGCCTGGTACACTGCCGCTATTTTCTAACGTTATGGAGAGGCCACGGGCCATTGACAGCAGGTTCGTATGCTGGCTGTCCCCGTTATAAACGAGCGTTCCGCTGCCGTTTTGGATCGCAAGCGGCCCCAGGGGGAGCGTGCTGTTGTCCGCGCGCTCCAGCCAGGCATAGTAGCTGTTGCCCTGCGGCGGTGGCACGATATTGCTCATCTCAATGTGCAGCGTATCAGCGCGGCCAAAGGCATCGTCCTGGAAGAAAACCTGCCCTGCGATAGGGTTGGGAGGGGGAGGCGTAACCTGCGGCTGCTGCGGGTGTACCCAGAAGATAATAACAGCGGTGCTTGCCAGGATAAAGAGTATCAGCAGGACCGTGAGAATGGCATAGATGGTAGGCATTTCTTTGTGCCTCGTGGCAACCGGGAGCACGGCGGTCGTGGTGACCGACGTAGTACGTTGCACAGGAGGCGCGGGCGGCGGCTCCTGGGGGATCAACGACCGCGTCACCGCCGGCAGTGGCATCGATATCGAGGGGATAGTAGGCAGTTTGTTGGTGCGCATAGGCACGGGGGGCGGCAACGGGCCAGAGACACCCAGCGAGGAGGGCAATGGACCAGATAATGGCCCGCTGAATGTGCGCGCGTTGAGCGCCGACTCATCGCTCAAGGAGACCGTGCCTGCCGGCTGTACCGAGCACGCGCTGGAGACAGCCGACGCAAACGCAGCGGCCGTGCGGAAACGCGTTGCCGGGTCCTTCGCCAGAGACCGCAAAATAACTTCTGAAAGCCCTGGAGGGATGTTGGCATTAATCAGAATGGGCGGCGTCGGCAGCACGTTGATATGTTGCATCATGATCGCCACCGGACTCTCGCTGCGGAACGGTTGCACGCCCGTGCAGAGTTCGTAGAGGATGATGCCCAGCGAGTAGATGTCGCTGCTCTCGCTGGGGTCCTGCCCTTTCGCCTGCTCTGGCGCCATGTAGAGCGCGGTATTGGTATTGCTGCTGCTGGTGTTCTTCACCAGCCGGGCCATACCGAAATCGGTAAGCTTGGGTTCGCCGATCTTGCTATGGAGCGCATTCTGATTGTCGAGCAGGATGTTGGAAGGCTTGAGAGACCCGTGAATGACCCCCTGCTGGTGGGCGTAGTCAAGCGCCGCCGCGATATTCTTGAAGAGATAAACAAGCGCGGAGACAGAGGGGAACTGACCTTTACGAGAGGTGTTCTGGAGATAATGCGTGAGCGTCTCGCCCTCGATATACTCCGAGACCATATAAGCCACGGTGCTGTTGGAGTCAGGCGCGCGCGTGACATCACACTCGTACACCTGCGCGATATTCGGATGATGCAGGGCCATAACTGCCTGCCCCTCCTGGTTGAAGCGCGCGAGGAAGTTCGGGTCAGATTGCAGGTCAGCATGAAATATTTTGATCGCGACAGTGTCGAGCGTTTGCAGTTCGTGTCCCTTCCAGACCTCGCCCAGACTGCCACTGCCCAGTTGCTGCTGCAAGTCATACTTGCTGATACGGCGTGGGATGGTACTCATAAGAACCTCCGTTGTGGAGACCCACATACTTTCAAGCGGTGGGAGGAAACCACACTTTCCCAGAAACACTATACCAGAAGTAGGATAAGCGTTCAATAGTTTAGCCTCTTATGCTATGCAGCAGAGGCACTTTTTGGATATAATAACCATAGATATGAACATCTGTACTTTTCTGTAGGAGAATTTGGTGCGTTTTAGTCTGCAAGACGTAAAGAAACAGGTGCATCGGCGCGGCGGTGAGTTATATGTTGGGCTGCATTTCTTGCGTCCAGGCGAGTTGCATGCCGAGATTGAGAGACTGATCGCCTATCACGAGAGCCTGCTACACCAGCCGAAGCGGCAATTTTCCCAGGATGAGGCCCGCGCCTGTGTTGGCGACTATCGTCTTGCCGATTGCCTGATCGCGACGCTCAGCGCGTGGTATATGTGGCGGCAGTGCGACTGGACGGAGGTGACCGGGCGCTTGCCAGCCGACCCCTTGTTGCGCGCGTCCGAGATCACGTCGCCAACGCGCCTGCGCCTCGCACTCTTCAACTACGTCAACGAGCGCTATCATGGCTTCCTCGAAGGCGAGCAACGGGTCCTGGCGTTGCAAGCTTTTTGCGACCCGTTCCAGCTCTCATTGCCCGACCTGGAATACCTGCTGGTGATGGACAGCGACGAGGAGGCGCGGCTGGTACGCGACTCATCTCAGGCTCCCACATCCCAGGAGGTGGCCACGCGCTATAACCAGTGGGTCTTTGAGGCCGCGCTCTCCAACGCGTCGCAGGTGCATTTTGTGATCGATTGCCGGGCCTTCGGGGGCACGCGCCAGGAAGATCTATCCGGCAGGCAGGTGGGGGCGGCAGGCGTGGGCGCGGTCATCAAGCGCCTCTGCTATTTAGCACGCCTGCTTGGCGTCTATTACGACCTGGCCTACCAGGATGACGGCACGCCGGCGGTAGCGGCGGCTGGAAGCCAGAGGCATGTCAGGGATCTACATCTGAGCCTCACGCTCTATGGGCCGCAGGAGATGACTGGCGTTCCGCAACAGTACGGCCTGCGCCTGGCACGCCTGTGCCGAATGCTGCTGGGCTATGGCTTGCGCACAAGAGAAGCTGGCGGCAAGCAGCGCGGCGCACGAAAGGAGACGCTATCCGGGGGTATCCTGGCGGCAGAGGCCACGGTCCATTTCTTGCAGCGTGCCTATTGCTTCGTGATAGATGCCAACGTGCTTGCGCTGATCTATGATGCGGACAGCCCCGCGCGCGAGGAGCCACGCCCAGCGGTAGCGGAAGCGTCGGGGCTGTACGACAGCAGTATCGAGCAGTCCTTCGCGGAGGCCTTTCGCGCCCTGGAGAGCAGCCACGCGGTCGATGGCTGGCGCCTGGAGCGCGAGCCGGAGCCATTGTTGCTTGAGCAGGGGATATTCATACCCGATTTTGCCCTGACGCGCGCGCGCCGTCGTATCTATGTAGAGATCCTGGGCTTCTGGACGCCCGCGTACCGCGAGCGTAAAATTCGCAAGTTGCAGCAACTGCGGGGACGCGACGATATCTTGCTGGCTATCCCACAGGAGGCCCGCGACGCGTTTAGTCATATTGCCACCAGCTTTCCCATCGTGTGGTATGACGGCCAGTTGTCGGCGACCGAACTCTTAAGCCTCTTGCGCAGCCACTACGACGACTTCGCCGGGCGCCTGGCGTCGATCGATATTGAGGCGGTGCGCCAGCGAGTGCGCCGCGAATACCTGCTGCTTGAACGCGCCTGTTATGAGCTGCTCTCCTGCTACCGGCGCTCGGAACTCCAGCGCGCCAGCGAGAGTGTTGCAGGCGACGACATCGGCTATATTGTGGGCGTGGGTCTCTACCAGGCCGACTGGTTGGAACATCTCCACCGCTCGTTCGTAGAATGGTTGAGCAGCGTGCAGAGCCTGCCACTGCCCGCCGTCCTGCGCGAAGTGCGCGAGCGCTGGCCCAAGTTGGCGAATTGCGAGGAGGCCACGCTAGAGACGCTGCTGAGCCTCTGGCCGGAAGTGCGCGTGCAACGCAGCTCGATCTTTGAGGCGCTGGTGGAACACATTGAAGCAGTGCAGAGAGACGGCGTGGAGGAGGAGGCGCAACCAGCCTCCCCGGTTGCGCGTGGCAGTATACAAGGGGCGAAGAGGCAGGGACGTATACGTGAGCGACGCGCGCCACAGAAGAAACAGAGGGCAAGTGAGACGACGCAAGGGGATCTATGGCGCGTTCCATAGAGGGGCTGGATGGTGTATCTTTATCAGTATCAAGGTTGCAGCGGTGGGGGAACAAGAAAATTATAAGGATCGATAAATGGATGTAAAAGAACTCATTGGTGTGACACTGGGTACCTGCACCCTTGAGCAAATTATTGGACGTGGAGGAATGGGGGCCGTCTTCCTGGCCCAACAGTCGCGCCCGACGCGCACTGTAGCCGTCAAGGTTCTGATGCCCACGGAGAGCTACGACCCTGAGCTGCGGCAGAACTTCCTGGAGCGCTTCCGGCGCGAGGCCGATACAGTGGCGAAGTTGGAACACAAGAATATCCTGCCGGTCTATGAATACGACGAGGCCGTGGTCGATGGCCTGTACCTGGCCTACTTGGTGATGCCCTATATCCGTGGTGGTACGCTGCGCGAGCGCATCGACGAAATGCAGCGCCAGGGCAAGCAGTTCGATCTACGCGTCATTGTCAGCTACCTCAACCAGGTCGCCGATGCCCTTGACTACGCACACAACCTGGGTGTCGTCCATCGCGATGTCAAGCCTGGCAACCTGCTGTTCCACCTGGACGGGCGCCTGCTGCTCAGCGACTTCGGCATCGTGCGCCTGAAAGCCATGCCGTCCCTGACCACGGTGGGAGACTTCCTGGGCACAGCGGAGTACGCCTCGCCTGAGCAAGTGAATACCGGGGAGATCGACTTCCGCTCAGATATCTATTCGCTGGGCATCATCCTCTACGAACTGCTGGCCGGAACCGTACCCTTCACAGCCACAAACCCGTTCGCCATCATGACCATGCAGGTACGAGACCCGGTTCCCCCGATCAGAGGGAGGCGCCCAGAGATCTCGCCGGAGGTGGAGGCGGTGGTAATGAAGGCGCTGGAAAAGGACCCGGCGAAACGCTATCAGAGCGCCCTGGAGCTGGCACGCGCCTTCCAGAAGGCGGTGGCCGCTTCTGTAGATATGCACGCTGTGCCATCGGCATCCGCGTTGCGGCTGGGCAGCGATGGCAACAACAACGACCGGACCTTCGTAGAGCCGCAACTATATGCCGCCACGTCACTGGACCCGGAAGCACGCGGCGCGGCGGGTATAGGGACAGTGGACGGGAACACACTCCTGCCAACCAGTCCGGCCAGATCCGTGCCTCCTGATGGCAGCGGTGGCGCGCCGTGGCAGCAGGAGCCGAAGGGCTGGCAATGGCCATCGCAGGTCCAGGCTCAGCAGGTATTCCCAGAACCGGCGCTGAGTCCGCTGCAACCAACCTATCGCGAGAGCCGCCGCATATTCTACTACGGTACGGCATTATGCGCGCTCCTGGCACAATTTCCAACCTTTGTGCTGCTGTTTGCCTCAAACGGAGATGGCGGCGCCTCATTGACCAATTTAGGGGTGCTGCTCGGCTCGGCGATCAATCTGCTGATCCTGGCCGCCATCGGCTTTGCCGGCATCGTACGCACGCGCAGTATTGACAAGCCTCTCTACCGCTGCCTGGGCGTCGCCATCGTCGCGCTCGTTGTCAGCGGTTTTTTTATGAGCTTTGGCGTTGGCACGCCAGGCATTCACCCGGTCATCGCCTTCCTGGTACTGCTGGCCAGCAACATCTATGCGATCCGCCAGCTTGCCCAGGTTGATCTCGGTCATGAACAGATCGAAGTGGCGCCCGTCCACTGGCGCCCGGCGATTGCCGGGGCGTTGACGGGTCTGCTGCCCCTGGCAATCATCCTGATCCTGGTATTGACAACGTCTGTCCTGCATACGCCGGGAATGCCGCCGCTGCTCATCATGTTAGACATCCTGCTCGTAGCGCTACTGGGCGCGCCGACGCCTGGCGCCGTGCTGGCGGTCTGGCTCTCGGAGAAGATGACGCCCGCCACCCTGGTGCGCACCAGCGCCATCGCTGGCATGTTGATGTTCTTCGGCGCGTTCCTGCTGGTCGCGCTCTGGAGTCTGACCATCGCGTCCGGGACATCGTATTTCTCGGGCTTCAATCAGCTCTGGATACCGCTACTCGTGTGGGCTGGTGTCCTGGGGGTGGTTGGTCTGCTGCGCGGCCTGCTCGATTCCTGGCTCTACCTCAGGATAAAGGGCAAGAAACCGTAGTATGAATGGAAATATACACAGAGCGCTCCCTCGATCCGCGTAGGGACGATGGCTATGCGCAAGGATAGGTTTTTTACAGGATGACGAAAAAGGAGAGAGAATCAGGCATGAGACGTAGGGGCGCCGTTTACAAGCCC
>JBDTHH010000352.1:0-5965 GCA_039937055.1 Ktedonobacteraceae bacterium
CTCGGAGCGGACGATCTACCGCGATCTGGAGGCTCTGAGTATAGCCGGCGTGCCGGTCTACGCCGAACGCGGACCGGGCGGTGGCTGCGACCTGCTGAACGGCTACCAGACAGACCTGACCGGCTTAGACGAGGCCGAGGTGCGCGCGCTGTTCCTGCTCAGTATGACAAGTCCGCTAGCCGATCTGGGTCTGGGCCAGGCGCTGGATGAAGCTATGCTGAAACTTGCAGCGGCCCTCCCCGAGACCCGACGCCACGACGCCGAGCAGATGCGCCAGCGCGTCCACCTGGATGCCACCTGGTGGCACCACGCAGCTGAAGCCCTGCCCCATTTGCCAACACTCCAGGCAGCGCTATGGCAGGAACGCAAACTCCTACTCACCTATCGCGAGGGTCGCGGCCCATGTAGCGAGCAGCTCGTTGAGCCATACGGCCTGGTTGCCAAAGCCAGCATCTGGTATCTGGTGGGCGCGGCGGCAGGCACAAGAAACATGTATCGCGTCTCCCGTATTCAAGCGGTCAGCGTCACTGAAGAGCGCTTCACGCGCCCGGCGGGCTTCGATCTCTCCCTCTACTGGACCGAGTATTGCAGCCAGTTGGAGGCCAGCCAGCCCGGCTACACGGTCCCCTTGCGAGTGGCGCCCGATGACGTTTCTCTGCTTCCCCAGTTACACAACCACTGGCCTGGATTGTCCCTTCAAAAAAACAGATCTTTTGTAGAAGTGCCAGCACGGCCAGAAGAAAAAAAAGCTTTTATAGCCTCGCAGCTTGCCAGCAACTCTGCCTCGTCCCATATAAAAAAACAAAAAATGAAATCTCAGTTCAAAGGAAAAAACGCGCCTTCTCTGACGCATATAAAAAAAACGGATTTCCGCATTGTCCTCTTCCATCTACCTGCCCCTGCTGAAACACTCTGCTTGCTAGCCCCCAGAATTGCCACCTCTCTACCGTTTTCAGCGTGTACAAAAAGAATACTATAAGATAAGTAGACAAGCGGATCTTATCGAGGTAGGAGGCAAATCATGTGTGGTCGTTACACACTTATCACCGATATCAACGTTGTGGCTCAAGTATTCGGCGTTGCGCCCGTGCTGGAGGCACAGCCGCGCTATAATGTCGCGCCGACGCAGGAGGTAGTCTCCATCGTGAGTGATGACACGGCGCACCTTGAGTGGCTGCGCTGGGGGCTGATCCCCTCGTGGGCCAAAGAGGAGGCTATCGGCTCGAAGATGATCAACGCCAGGGCGGAGACGCTGGCCGAGAAACCCAGTTTTAAGCGACTGCTGCGCTCAAGGCGTTGCCTGGTCGTGGCCGATGGCTTTTACGAGTGGAAGAGCGAGAACGGCTCCAAAACGCCTGTGTACTTCACCTTGAAGAGCAAGGAGCCGTTTGCCTTCGCTGGCTTGTGGGACCTGTGGAAAAGCCCGGATGGTCACGCGATCCGCAGTTGCACCATTATCACCACGCAGCCGAACGACGTGGTGGCTCCCGTGCATAATCGCATGCCCGCCATCCTCTCAGTCGCCGCCCGCGAAGCCTGGCTCGACACCACGCTGCACGATGAGCAGGCCCTGCTGCCCTTCCTCGCGCCCTATGCGGCCGACCAGATGACGGCGCGCGCCGTATCGCGCCTGGTGAATGATCCTAAGAGAGAAGGCGCGGAACTGATTGCTTGATAGCGAGGAGAAGCATAGTCCCTCCATTCTTGCAAGGTACCCTGCAAGAATGGAGGACTGGATGTAGCTATTTGTTAGTACCGGGTCAGTTACTTTCAGGGTGCATTTTCAGGAGCAGCCGCCGGGCCTCGTCCTCGGATCGCGCGATGCTAATCTTGATATTGACATGGCGCAAGGCATCAGGATTATCTACAACTCTCACAACTTCTTGCGCCAGGGCTACACAATCCGGGAAACGCGCCTTGACAATCTCGACAAGCATCTCCCGCTGTTCCTCCAATCGTCCCTGCTCAAGTCCTTGCTCCCGGCCTTGCTGAAGTCCTTGCTCCCGGCCTTGCTCCCGGCCTTGCTGAAGTCCCTGCTCAAGGCCTTTGTCGCGCATCTTCTGCATAAACTCCTGGTGCGCCCAGGAGTCCTCTAGAATATCTCCCAACATCTCGAACCTCCTTTTTAACCACGCGCGATCCTGCTCGCTCGTGAAGACAAGGGCCGCTAACGTATACGCAATATAGAGCAGCTCGCTGCCCGGTTCTTCCTCCAGGGGAAGCAGCTTGTCGATAATATCATCCACCACCTCGCGCCGCGCCCCCTCTTTGGTGAGCGTCAGCAAGGGCAGCAAACCGGGCTGCGCTGCCTGCTTGAGTCCCTCTGTCGGCAGCTCCCAGAGCTTGATCACATCGAAGTTGAACCGGTGGATCTCGCGCCCATCTGGGAACATCTGAAGAAAGGGCGACTCCGCGCACTTGCACTTCTTCAGGTAGATCACGAACGAGCGCACGGATTGCTTGTTCTGGCGCGTCGCGCGGGTGTTGTACTCCCACAGCCGCGCCGCCATATCGGTCTCGGCCTTTTTCTGAAATTCAACATGCAACAAGGCATGCCGCTCATTAATAATAATATCATACAGGCCATCAGCGTCAATGTGGCGTCGCTTCAAATGCGGAGTGAGTTCGCGAATGAACCTTCCTCCGGGTATCAACCATGAGACAAAGTCCTGTGGATCGACGCTGATCAGATTCTTCATTGCGCTATCCCATATACCCGCCATACTATCCTCCTCAACTTTTTATCCGGGTCTTCTAGTGGCAGTATAGCATAATAAAAACGTCTCCGCGATAGGCAATATGGGCTATTTCTCTGCATGTATCTGAAGTACGTATCCCGCCCACCGTTTTGAGCAATTTATGCCTCAAACTACGATGGTTACGCGATATGCTCCAGCGCGCTCGGTGCCTTATAGGCGTGCTCCTCGGCACTCCCGCCGGGCAGCAGGAACATCATAGCCAGTCCGATGATGGAGAGCACAAGCATGAGCAGATAGACCCAGAAGAGGCTCTGCGAGAGCGCGTTCTGCAACTGGGCCAGGAAGTCAGGGGAGAGCGCGGCACGCACGCCGGGTGTGAGCAGGGCGTTCTCCGGGGCCACATCTTTGGGCAGCCGCGCGGCGTCGCCGGCGTAGCGGGCAAAGATCGGCGCGAAGCGCGTGGCCATCTGCGCGTTCAGGATCGCGCCCATCACGGCCACGCCAATGGTCCCGCCAATCGTGCGGAAGAACTGATTCGAGGCGGTCGCCACGCCGCGCAGGTTCCAGGGGACCGCGTTCTGCACCGAGATGAGGTAGGCCGGACTGGAGAAACCGAGGCCAAAGCCGGTAATAAACATCGCGACTATAATGAAAGGCAGGCTGGTAGCCGTGTTGAAGAACAGCAACAGGCCCACCCCGATGGTCGCCAGGAAGCCTCCGATAGCCGCGGCGAGGCGATAGCCGGAGCGCACCGCGACCCTGCCGCTGAAGAAAGACGAGACCGTCCAGGCCAACAACATTGGCGCGAGCGCGAAGCCGGCGCTGGTGGCGCTACCTCCCTTGACACCCTGCATGAAGAGCGGAATGTAGGACGAGATGCCAAACAGCGTCACGCCCAGCACAACATTCCCGATGCAGGCAATGGAGATAATGCGATTGCGGAACAGCGTCAGCGGCAGGATCGGCTCGGCGGCTCGGCTCTCCTGCAACAAGAAGAGCGCCAGCAATACCACTGAGAGTATGAATAAACTGATGCTGGGCAGCGAATTCCAGGCCCAGGCGGTGCCACCCTGTAGCAGCGCGAGCAGCAGGGCAATGATGCCAAATGTCAGGGTGAGCGTCCCGATGTAATCAATCATATGCTTCTTGCGCTCGACGTGTTCCTTGAAGGTCAGGGCCAGCAGAACCATCGAGAGCAGGCCAAAGGGGATGTTGATATAAAACACCCAGCGCCACGAGAAGTGATCGACGATCAGGCCGCCAAGGGCCGGACCCAGGACACTCGATACGCCCCAGACGCCGCTGAAGAGTCCCTGCACCCTGGCGCGCTCCTCCAGCTCGAAGATATCGCCAATGATCGTGAGCACTATCGGCAGCACGGCACCCGCGCCCAGACCCTGGATGCCGCGGAAGATGATAAGCTGTTCCATCGACTGCGCCGCCCCGGAGGCAATGGAGCCGATCAAAAAGAGCGTTGAGCCGAAGAGGAAGAGCGGCTTGCGCCCATACAGGTCCGCCAGTTTACCATAGACAGGCACGGTGGTCGTCGAGGTAAGCAGGTAAACGGAAAAGACCCATGGGTAGAGCGTGATGCCACCCAGCTTACCGATAATACTGGGCAGCGCGGTCCCGACGATGGTGGCATCCAGCGAGGCCAGCGAGATACCCAGCATAAGCGCAATCGTGACAATAATTCGCGTTTTCCTGGTCATGGTCATATAGCTCCGTAGGGGAAGGACAGCACACAGTTCATCGTCATATAGTACCACATCAATCGGGTCATCAATGCTTCCCGACGACAAACGGCACCAGCACGCAGAGCGCGACCAGCCCCAGGCCGATACTCACGCCTGCCATGTTCAAACCCAGGTCGCCTGCCTTGCCGATCAGTGGATTGAGCGCGACGCCGCTGAGCGTGCCGATGAACGAGAGCGCGGAGAGCGCGGTGGCACGGGAGCCGTTGGTGAGGCGGATGTTCAACTCATTATGCACAACTGGCTCTCTCCAGGCAGGTGTTGCCGCAACCAGCACTACCAGTAACGCTACCAACGCGGGCGTGTGCGCGATTGCCAGCGCCATGTAGGCCAGACCGGGTGTGAGACAGGAGAGCACAAGAGTCAGGCGCGTTCCCAGGCGGCGCTGCGCGACCGGGGCCATGAGCGTCAAGAGCAGAGCAAGTAGCTGAGCCACGGCGGTAATCGGGCCAAACCAGGCGACAGGGATGCCGGCACGCGCGAAGTATGGCTGGTTGTACCAGAAAATCGAGAGACCCAGCGTAAAGGCGGCAGATTCGAAGAGGCTCAGGCCCACAAGCGAAGGCCGCTCACGCATGGCACGCAGCGCCGCATGCAGCAGGTCCCGCACGCGAACTCGCTCCGCCTGCGCCGCGCTGGCATCAGGATTGGCGATCGGTCGCAGGCGCGTGGCCGCGAACAGGGACAGAAAGGTCGGCCCGACGCTGATAGCTACGGCCAGCGTCGGGCTATAGGCGCCGATGAAGCTGCCGCTAGCCAGGCCCAGGAAGAAGGCGGCGCTGGAAAACATAGTGAGCAGGGCAAAGGCCGAGGTGCCACGCGTCTCCCTCTCTTCTGGGGGCAGGCTGGTATAGACCATGGCGCTTTCACAGCCTGCCAGGCAGGCTATACTAGCTCCACCCAGCGCGTTAGAGAGGGCAAACAACCAGAAACCGTGGGCTAGCACAAAGATCACCATACCCACCACCTGCAAGATGCGCCCGGCGATAATCAGGCGGTGGTAGCCAAACTGGTCTGCCCAGATGCCCGTGGGGATGTTCCAGAGCCAGATGGAGGCCGAGATGATCGACTCCATGAAGAACATTTCGGTAAAGTTGAGGCCGCGCTGTGACTGGAACAACACGATGACGGTCGAGTAGAAAAACAGGTCCCCAAAGAAACGCGAGATCGCCAGCCAGCGAATGTTGTGGACCGTTAAGAGATCACGAGACGGCAAAAGGCGCACGAAAAATTGCATACAGCTAGACTCCTGATGATATAGGTGACTTTCTTCGCTAGAGGATGAAAGCCGCCCATCAGGCGGTCCACGCGTGCAGTTGTAAGACGCAGGTTGTTATATTGGATGAGGCTGAGTGGATATGCGGTTCATAATAACTCCTTGAACGCAGGCCAACACATTCGTTGGCAAGGCATCTCCCCCTTATGTAGGGACCCGATGTATCGCGTCCGCCGCAATGTATTGCGCGAATCCGTTGAGAGGGATAATTCATACAATACCCCATACACGCAATA
>JBDTHH010000353.1:0-4422 GCA_039937055.1 Ktedonobacteraceae bacterium
TACGGGTATGGTGACACGGCGCCAGAAGCTGGACGAGAACTTCGGGTCCATGTATTGTGTGAACTCCTGCCACTGTGGGAAATAGGCCTGGAAGTCCTCCGCGCTCATGCGGGCATCTTTAGCGGGATAGACCGCGCCCCCGTTGTCGCGCACAATCCTATCGAGTTCGTTGAACAGGCGCAAGGTGCGCGCGCCGTGATTGGCGAAATCCAGCGCCAGGGTCAGGCCCGGTCGTGGGAAGGAGAGCATGCCGGGCGAAGGGATAGTGCCGAATTTCTTGAATACCGTCACGAACGAGGCTTCATTGGAGCGACTGATGCGCAGCAAGATCTCTCTCATGGCCTCGTAGCCGCCCTCAAAGGGCACAACACACTGGTACTGGAAGAAGCCTCGCTTGCCATACACACGGTTCCAGTGCTGAACAACATCAAGCGGGTAGAAAAAGGGGTCATAGTGCTGAACTTTCCGTATCCGCTTGCTCAACTGGGCGTGATACACGGCGGTATTGAAGGCTTTAATCGTCAGCTTATTTAAAACAAAGGAGGGGAAATCGAATGGGACGCCAAGCGGCAGGTCCCTGGGGGCCTTCTGCGCGCGCCTGGCTCGATTATGGTTGCCGCGCATGAAGATGCCCTTGCCAAGCTCTTTCTCGCCGGCCAGGCAGTCCACCCAGGTCACAGTATATTCGTAATTGAGGTCCGACTCGGCAGCGATCTCCCTGAACTCGGCGAGCGAGGAATAGCGAATGTGCTCGACATCGATAAAAGCATTGCTGATGGGTTTCAGGCGAAACTCGGCCCACAAAATAACACCGGTCAGCCCCAGGCCGCCGATGGTGGCGCGAAACAGGGCTTCGTTCTGCGAGGGAGAGCACAATAAGCGCTGGCCGTCGGAGCGAAGCAATTCAAATTGCGTCACATGGCAGCCGAACGTCCCCGCCTTATGATGATTCTTGCCGTGAACATCGTTGGCGATGGCGCCGCCAACCGAGACGAATTTCGTGCCAGGCGTCACCGGCAGGAACCAGCCGCGCGGCACGATCACGGCGAGGATATCGGCCAGGGAGACGCCAGCTTCGCAGCGCAACAGGCCCTCATCCTCATCAAAGGAGATGAAGTGATTCAAACGGCTGACATCGAGCGTCACGCCATCCTCGTTGAGACAACTATCGCCATAGCTCCGGCCATACGCGAAGGGCAGCATCGATGGCTCAAGCGCGCCCAGATCGGGCAGTTCACTGCGCCAGTGTATAGGAATGACTTGTTCTGGCCTGACCAGCGGGAAACGCCCCCAGGACTGTGGCACTTTACTGGTAGAAGAACGCATATATTAAAACCTCAGGTTGATCTATAAAAACACATACATTACCCATAACGTTTTGTGACAAGATATAGCTACGGAAACTGGCTGAAAGGGAGTAATTGGTCATGCATATTGTCATTTTCGCGGGTGGCACACTCCAGATGGGAACGGCGGTGGAAGCGACGATCAAGCAGGCAGACATGTATATCGCGGCGGATAGCGGGGCGGCCACAGCGCTACGATGCGGCTGCACGCCGGCGGCGGTTGTGGGCGACATGGACTCGCTCGCTAGCCAGGTCGCGCAAGAGCTCAGCGCGCAGGGCTGCCAGCTTGTACAGGCCCCGGTTGAAAAGGACGAGACGGATACTGAACTGGCAGTGCAATTCGCCATCACCCAGGGTGCGAGCAAGATTACGCTGCTCGGCGGCCTGGGCGGAGCGCGCTTCGATCACATGGTAGCAAACGTGCTGCTGCTGGCCGGCTATCAAAGCGTGCCACTGTATATCGTCGACGGTCCAGCCGTTGGCTGGTTGCTGCGCGGACCGGGACGCAGCGTGATTCACGGGCATGCCGGCGACCTGCTCTCGGTGCTGCCATTGAGCAGCGAAGCCAGCGGTATACGCACTGCCGGTCTCTACTATCCCTTACACGGCGAGACGCTGCGCCTGGGCATCCCACGCGGCCTGAGCAACGTGCTCACGCAGGAGCAGGCTGAGGTGTCCCTGGAGAGCGGTCTGCTGCTCATTATCCATACGAGCACGCAGGAGATGTAAAGAACCCGCTGTGCCGAACACGAGATGTAGCAGAAAGGCGTCGCATCGGGGTGCGTCCTTTTGGAGGCTGAGCTTTCGCGCAGATGAGAAAATTCTCAAGCACACGAATGCGGCTGGCATGATCAGAGATAGGATACGGAAGCTCTCCGGGGGGAGAGCTTCCACATTCAGTTTTACATTGAGTTTATGGGCATGTTTCTTGACGGAATAATGATGCTAGCTATCCCATACCCTACTCGGCTGGGAAGCCTTGCTTGCTCCATTCATTGAAGCCTCCAGCCATGTTCACGACATTGGTGTAGCCCATCTTCTTGAGCGTTTCAGCCGCCAGCATCGAGCGTCCCCCGGATGCACAAGCCACAATGATGCGGGCGTCCCGCTTCCTGGTGAGTTCTGGTTTAGCATAGGGTGTTGTTGGGTCAGCATACCACTCCAGCATGCCACGAGGCGCCAGCAGCGCTCCTGGAATATGGCCCTTCTCCCACTCAGCAGGTTCTCTGACATCAAGTAGGAAGCTGGCTTGCCCCTGATCCAGTTCCTCCCTGGCCTGTGCGACGGTGATTTCCGGGATGGTTTTGCGCGCTTCAGCGACGATCTGGCTCGCGCTAAGCTGTTGGTCAGCATTGGGTGTTGGCATGGATCTTTTTCCTTTCTACTCGCTTTGGAGTTGACCCGATTTTGGAGGCTACTGCTAGTATAGCATATTTCTCTTCTCCGACCCTCCAAAATCGGGGGAATTCCAGCAACGCCCGCTTTCTAAATCGATCCAGTAGCCGCTAGCATCGTTCCAGAACAGCTCTTTAGGATTGCTCAGCTTCTCAGGGTTTTCGCGGATATAGCGCGCGAAGATTGTCGCCAGACCTGCTCCTGGCATCGAGACCATTCTGTACGCCGAAGCGGACATCGCCGAGTAAGCTGGAGGTTTCTACTGTTGTGTTTTAAATTCCCCCTATACTAAGACAAGAAAGCGGTGTAGAAGGGGGAATAATGAAAAACGATCAATCGCTGCGCTCGACACCCGTGTCCGGACAATTCTCAAATCTTCAAGCGAAGGGAGATAACCGGCACTTCGTCTTCGGCTATGGCCTCCTGGTACTGGCATTCGTGCTTGTTATTGGGAGCATGACGGCGCTCCTCATGGGCGGACACCTTTCAGGGTTTGCCTCCCAGCGGAACATAGCTGTCCAGGCACACCATCCACTGACTCTTTCGACCTCCCAGACAGCGCCTATCCCTGCCCCTGTTGAGCAAAATTCGGCGCTGGTCTCGCAGGTGAATACACTCTTCACCAAACAGGTGAAGCAGGACCAATTTAGTGGCTCGGTGCTGATCGCTCAAAACGGCCAGGTGCTTTTCAAGAAGGGGTATGGCATGGCCGATTGGACCCATCACATATCCAATACGCCACACACCAAGTTTCATGTTGGCTCTCTGACAAAACAATTTACCGCTATGGCGCTGATGATCTTGCAGGAACGCGGCCAATTGCATGTGCATGATGCCCTTTGCCGCTATCTTCCGCATTGTCCCGCCGCCTGGCGGCCGCTGACCATCCATCACCTGCTGACGCATACATCCGGTATTCCCCAGTTGGACGATCTACATGTATCTCTCGCGTCGGTGCAGGCCTTTCTTGCCAGCTATGATGGCTTTCCGCTCTCCTTCGCGCCTGGGAGCCAGTACAACTACTGTAGTATCTGCTTCCAGATCTTAGGCATTGTGGTCCAGCAAGCATCAGGTCTGCCCTACAGCACCTTTGTGCAGCAGGCTATCCTTGATCCTTTGCACATGCACAATAGCGGCTTCGATGTGCATTATCTTTCACTGCCGGACCACGCCGTGGGGTATGCGAGCTGGCAAGTCGCAGCCGACTCTCTTGGCTGGGATGTTGGGCCGAGCATGTCGTTCCTTGATGCATCCGGTCTGCTGTATACCACCGTGGAAGACCTGTACCGCTGGGATCAGTCCTTCTATGCCGATACGCTGGTCTCACAGAAGACGCTGGATGAGATCTATACACCATATGTAGCATCAGAGTTTCCATCTTCCGACTACGGCTATGGCTGGTTTATCACCAAAGCGACATCCACCCACGATCCAGTCTTCTGGCATTATGGGAGCATCGATGGCTTCAGAGCCTATATCGGACGCTATCCCAGCGAGAAAGTGACCATCATTGTCTTAAGCAACCTGGCGACGGAAGACATCATAGCCCTCGCCGGCGCGGTAGAGCACACGGTCTTCGCCTCCATCAACACAACGGAGTCTGGCGCCGCCGGAACCCGGCTCTGCGCCTGCACCGGTCCGCCTGGGCCACCCATCCCGTAGGGGCGCCGTTTACAAGCCC
>JBDTHH010000354.1:0-10197 GCA_039937055.1 Ktedonobacteraceae bacterium
GCCAGTTGAGGATAGCAAGGCGCGGTGGTCTGACCAAGGAAGGTCTTCCACTTTTGCGCGCCGGTTGCCGCGTCAAGGGCATACTCATAGCCATCCCAGGAACCTACATACGCCGTACCGCCGACTATGGCAGGAGTAGCGGCGATAGGGCCGCCAGTCTTGAATGCCCAGTTTAATGTCACCTGTCCCGCGTTGGCAGGAGAGAGGGTGGTATCACTCCCGGCGTTACTGCGTTGGGGATCGTGTAAATATGTTGACCAGTCGCCGCCGGCAGCTCTGGTTACTGTCGATCGATACATCACGACTGCTGTTGTTCCTATCAGGGTAATGGCCATGAGCAGTAAGGCCAGCAGCCGCATCCTGGATAGTTTTCCCTGCGGAATTTTTGCGATTTTTCGCGGTAAAATAGGCATCATCTGGTTGTCTCCTGAGATAGAATGAACAGAGAATAGGTATTAGTTTGTATCATAAGAAAGAGTTCGCTGTTCCTCTGTACGCCACTTTTCTGCAAAGATAAACAATTCGCCTATGGCGCGTAGAATAACCGAGGGCTTGGCTCCTGTGGCCTTCCCGGCGCGCCGGGGTAAATGCTGTACCCCCACTTCGGTATAGGTATATCCTGCGCGGGCAAGTTTATATAAAATTTCGGCGTTAATCATGGCGCCGCGTGTCTCTAAGCGGTGCGCGCGAAAAAACTCGGCGCGAAAGAGTTTAAACGCGCAATCAATATCACGCGCGTGGACGCCGAAGGTAAAACCCACCAATTTTTTCCAGCCCCAGGCGTTGAGTTTCCGCATCCAGGTATCCTGGCGCTCTATGCGATAGCCCAATACGGCACCGTACTCTTCAATGAGGGGGAAAAATCGTGCCAGGTCGCGGATGTCAAACTGCCCATCCGAGTCCATGAAGAAGGCCAGCTCTTTGGTCACAGCTTCAAAGCCTGTGACCAGGGCGGCGCCGTATCCCTTGTTGCCCTGGTGATTGATCAGACGAATACGCCGGTCATAGGTTGCCAGGTGGGCAACGATCTCTCCTGTGCGGTCCTTGCTGCCATCGTTGATGACAATCACTTCAAAGTTGTGCATCCACGAGGAAAGTGTCGTCATAATGTGCGAAATGGTACTCGTGATGAGCGCCTCCTCGTTATAAGCCGGCAGTATGACCGATAAACTGGCAGGCGTAATCCAAAGCTGCGGATCTGATGGCGGGAATGTCATGTCGGCCTCATCGATTTTCGTAAAGACACTCATGCGCATCCCCAGGTAGGAAACAGTCACTGAGCCAGCAATTGCGCAGATCTTGGCAACATTGACCCACAGGACACTGGTGAGCGAGAGTGAGGTCAGGAACGTTGATGCCAGCCAGAGAAAGGCGTCATTACAGATAATGCCCAGGCTGGTAACAAAGGCAAAGCTTACAAGCTGGTCGTTGGTGGCGCTGGAACGCTGCTTAAATGTCCAGAGCTTGTTCCAGCAGAAGCTATTCAAGGCACCAACCAGGTAGGCCAGCGAATTATAGACGACGAGCAGGCCACTATCCTGAGTCGGCAATCCCCATATGAGCAGGTTAAAGATCAGGAGATCAACAAAGGTGTTCAGGCCTCCTACAATAGAAAAGCGCAGCAACTGTAGAACCACACTCATCATGCTTCGTTTTGCTGAGATACCTTGCAGTTTGATGTTCGATGAAATCGACATATGACTATGATCTCCCACGCTCCATGCACTAAAAGTAACGTCTACCATTTCCTCCATCCGCCCATCTCACCAACGCATTTTTCATGATATATTCTAAGTGAGCACAATCCATAGATGCTATAAGCATCAGGAACAGGGATAATGTGGACCTTTCCACACCAGGGGAGCCTGTCGTGTTGGTAAAGGCGGCCTGTCATTATGGTGGTAAAGCAGAATGTTGTTGCTTTGCCGTACAACAAGAGTAAATTGAGATAGCAACGTCGGTTCTGTTTTCAGGTGCCGGGCTACCAGGTCAATTGAATTCGTCGGATTGACAACGATCCAATCTACCAGGCTGTCTGGATGTTGGAGTGCCTGTAACCAGACCTGGCCGGAACCTTCATAGACGACATTCTTAAAATCCATGCCTGAGTCAGAGACATCGAATTGCGAAGCGTAGACATCTTGTAGAACTTTTCCGCCAGCGTAGTGTTCAGCAAGATACAAGTTGACCGTTTTTTGAGGGCCACATGAGTAGCTATACTGGCCATCCTGCAAGGAAATAATTCCCTGGGAAGTGATCAAGAAGCTTTGTGCCAGAATGACCCCCATGATAATAAAGCGGCTAAACGCACGAAAGCGTGGTAAAGGAATACTCCCCATTCTTTCTGCCAGCATTGCTACACAGAGCGCGACAGGCGCCACCATCTGTGTTCCATAGCGCACATTGTAAAGCCCCACGTGTGCGCCTGCCGGATTGGCCCCTGGTAGCCAGATGATGGCATTCCCGCTATACAGGGCGGCAATGTAAAAGGGCAATGGTATTAAAAAGACCAGGGCTGCAACCGTGATGGGCTTGAAGCGATGCTTGAGAACAAACCAGGCAATGCCGATCCCTGCCAGCGCAAAAAGAACTACCCCTATCGTCTGGCTGGAATCAATGGTATAGAAACGAATGGCTTCCCAGAGGTTATGGTAACTGTACAATTTCCCCGCTGTTAGTTGCAGAGATTGCTGCGCCTGGGAAGAGTAGAGTCCAGCTTGAAAAAAGAGCGGATTGCCAAATATTATCTGGTTCCAGACAAACCAGAGGGCGATGCCTAAGCCGCCAAGCGCACTAAAGACCACGAGGTTTGCTTCAATCTGGAGAAACTTCTGGCGTTTCATCAAGCCGACAAGAGGGATACAACAAAACAGCGCGATAAACAGGGCCCAACCGTCGTAGCGAGCGAGCGTCGCGAGGAAAGTACATGCCGCTGTAATGATTAATTGTTTGAGCTCTCCATCCTGCACCCATGATAAAAAGTAGTAGCCTGTCAGTGCGAGGGTCGCCATGCAGACTGTCTCGCTAAGAGGGATAGACTGCAAATAGAGCACATTGGGATTAAAGATGAAGAGCAGGGTACCAATAAAGCTCGCAATACTGCTCCCCGTTAACCTGCGTGCCGCGCGAAAGAGATAGATCGCCGTGATAACATAGCAGGGCATCGATACAAAACTTCCCGCCAGTCCGCTATGCCATAAGGCGTTGCTCCAGATGAACGGCCACATCAGGATATGTGGAAGTGGGAGCCAGACTGATCCAAGCTGTGACAATCCGGGAGTAAGACTGTCAAAAACGCTTCGCGAGATCCTCATGTGCGATAAAGAGTCTTGATAGAGCAATATCTCGTGCTGTTGAAAGAAATACCAGCAGGCGGAAATACTTGTTACGCAAGCGATGATGACAGTCGCAACGAGCCAGAGGTCCCGCACTTTAGAGCGTTTTGCCACAAGTTGTGCTTGTTTTTGCCTGGGCGAGATCGCGGGCATAAGCAGAGTGGAAATGGCATTGAGCGACATGGTTACCGATGGAACTGAGCCAGGTTTGCTGACTTTCCCCAGCATCACAGGTACCTGCATCGTTGGTTCGTCTACAAGAGAGGCACGGACAACCCGTTGCTGAGTGCCAGCAGGTGCGTGTTTGTCTTTCAGATGCAGTCCATGGACCGTCTTTTGCCAGTAATGGGGTTTCACCAGCAACTCAAAGAGCCCATAGAAAGCGGCGATGCTCATGAGCAGCCAGTAGATGGGACTAAACAACGTCCATGGCAAGAGATGGTACTTCTTGCGTTTCATGCATGCCAGCAGGTAGAGGTAGACGTAAAAGAAGTTTCCGAAGATGAGGCAAAAGGCGCCCAGGTAAAGAATTGGTCCTGGAAATAGGATGTGATAGACATTTATCACTGAATGCCCGAAGACCATATAGACCGCCAATAGGACCCACATCAAGGGATTGATGAACATGACCCCTGTGCCGCTGCCTATGACCACTTGAAATGAGAAGAGATCATAGAGGCGTCTTTTACGGAAATACTCCAGGGGATCGCGCATATGGACGAGATACGTCTGCATGTACCCTTTGATCCAACGCGACCGCTGGCGTAACCAGTTCTTCAATTGGGGGTTCGCCTCTTCAAGCGTCGTCGAGTCGAGGATCACGGTATTCATGCGGTACCGTTTGAGGCGCAGGCCCAGGTCACAATCCTCGGTCACATTGTAGGCGTCCCAGCCACCTAAGGCCCGGAGTGCCGCAGTGCGGAAATGATTGGATGTCCCGCCCAGTGGCAACGAAAAGCCGGCGAGTTGCAGTCCTGGCAGGATCAGGTCGAACCAGGTAGAATACTCGGCGGTAAACCAGCGCGTGAGGAGGTTCTGCCGAATATTATAGAAGTTCAGCTTTGCCTGCACACAGACCACATCTGGCGCATGGGAGGCAAAGGTCAGGACGGCTTTCTTCAGTTGCAGCGGATCAGGAATATCTTCAGCATCGTAGATGACGACATATGGTCCTTTTGCATGGATCAGACCATAATTACAGGCACGTGGCTTGGTGCGCGGTTTCCCATCGGGTACAACCAGAATCCTGAAGTGTGCCGGCAGCGCTAAGGCCCGGATGGCAGCGCGTGTTTCGCTATCATCCTCTTCGGTGAGGAAGAGCACCTGCAATTTTTCTGGAGGATAGTCTAATGCCTGCATAGCCTGGACAAACTGGGGTACCACCTGCGCCTCCCGGTACAGAGGACACAGGATCGTATACACCGGCCAGTCGGCATTTTTCAGGGCCTGCACGATATCATCTCTGATATGCTCTTCGGGTGAGTTTCGGAATGTGCGCAGAGCCAGGCTCACATTCAGGAGCACATTGAAGGTATACAAGACAGTGATGACTGAGATCACAGCCGCTAGCATCTCCAGGCGAAAAATGAATACCCCGGCCACCCAGAGCAATCCAATCAGACAAAGTACAACGACCTGGCCGGTGGTGAAGGTTTGCAGAGCGGAAAGTTTTGCCCGAAAAGGGGCGAATATCGCGACCTCTCGCTCTCCCACTTTTACCCTCTTGGTGGCTTCCTGGATGTAATTGTCGATCTCCTGGGAATTATCAGTCTGCGACTCGTATCTGGCCTGCTTGGCAAGCCAGTCTGCGTAGAACTTCACTCGTTGCGAAGCATGCGGGTCAATAGTTGCGAGAACTGTATTGGGCATTCCAGGCATTGGTGTTGTGGGAACGTCGAGCGTGGAATCTAGCTGTATATCTGACCGGGGAGTATCCGGTATATCGGGCATAGCGGTTACCGGCATCTGAAGAGCAGGGGTCTCCGGTATATCGGGCATAGGAGCTACCGCTCCATTCCGGGAAGAAGATGTCAGCGCCTGCACTGGCGCGGGACTATGAGCCGGATGTGAATCAGGTTCTGCAGGATACTCCTCTTGCTGTACCAGTTCAGCCGGATGCACAGCGTGAGGCCTTGAAGGTATGCTAAATTTCGGTGACTCAGGCTTCGGGTCCTTTTCAGAGACCAAGTCATGGCCATTGTTCTCTTTTTTGTCCTCGGACAGGCCATTGTTTATGGGTTGTAGGCGTGCCTTAAAGTTCTTCGACATGATCCTCTCATCTTTCTATCTTTATGCTTGCAGAGATGTGTAATACGAATGGATCACCGTCGTCGCTGGCAGATCATGCAGGCCATGATCTCCTACATTGTCCCATCCCCAGAAGAAGCTGCCCAAAATATGAGGATCGGGAATGATGTTTGCCAGTGCTGCGTCGCACGCGGCTGCCTGTTGCGCCGGGTCTGGGGGCGCGGTACTCGTTGTATTCCATGGTTGGTAAAGGGCATCGGTTTTATTCGGGTAGCCAATTTCTGAGATGAGTATAGGCTCACCCAGTGCTTTGGAAAAGTTATCAAGCTGCTGCTTGACTATTTTTTTCCAGAGGCCAGAGAGCTGCTTCTGGTCCACCTGCTGAGGTGTATTGACCAGAGGCACATACGCAGAGACACCGATCATCTTCAAGATCGGGTTGCGCATCCAGGAAGGTGGCTTCCTTTGTAACGAACCCCAGTTCATGTCGTAGGTGAGCGTCCCTGGATAAACGCTTCGTGCCTCGGCGATCAATGTGTTCCATAATGAAGCTGGGGCAGTCGTTTCCAATAATTCGTATTCGGTGCCCAGCGCAAACTGTTCTACACCCATCTGCGCAGCAGCCACCATATAGGGTTTGAGGGCTTGCCAGTAGCTCTGGAACCACTGTTGCTGTTGTTCATACGTCGAAAATATAATTTTCCCCGACCAGGGTTGTGGACCGCTGGCCTGGAGTTGCGCCACGACGAAGATATGGAAGCCAAGGGATTGGGCAAAGCGTACTCCATACGTAAATGACGAGACCGAAGACGTACTGATCCCTTGTGTTACTGTCGTTGAGGTAAGCGATTCCTGATGCAAAAGGATGGGCATTTCCACCCAGCATGACGCCGTCTGCACACGGAGGTTCTGCAATTCCGTCAGCCATTTTGTATCGCTCCCGCCGTAGGCCGTTGTTCCCCAATCGGGGAAGGCTACCCCCATCTGGAAATCACGCCCCTTCGATGCGCACGGTTTCGGAGGGTGAAGTGGTGTTGGCGGTATTTTGAGCGCTAATGGCCCGGTTCCGGTTGGTGTTACCATAGTGGGAGGCGCCGTAGAAACGTTGCTCGAGATAAACAGATACACCAGGCTCCCAACTATTAAGATACTCATCAGCAAGAGTAGAAAACTATTTTTCTGGACAAAGAACGATCTCATCCCTACAACTCCTCAAAGTACATATGTTCGTCGCACACAACTGCAACCACCCTCGAACTAACCTATGCTATGCATTTGTACATACATATTTTTCAATGTTACCTAATTTGTAACGAATAGGCGAGCATCCTATAAACGAGGCACTGCTTACTAGCAAATTAGTCCTACATCGGGGGAAGAAAGCTACGCACGTTGAGCAGAAAGAGCGTGGTCCTGGAGTAATGAAGGAAAGGCCCGCAGCACGTGTTTTCCTTCCTTGCCTGTTCAAGCGGTTCTATGGAGAGCCGTGCAGGTGGTTTGTTGGTGGGCCTCATGAGTACTAGACGAGTCCAGGAAAGAAATCTTTCTTGATCTGGCTGCTCTGTATTTGCAGAGTTTTTAGTACCTGTTCGTATGCTCTCACCATCTCCGGCGGGCCAGAGAGATAATAGAGACGTTCTGCATAATCTGGAATGGCCTGCATGATCATCTGCTCATTGATTCTTCCCACGAAGCCGGTCCAATTGCGGGGAACGGTCGTGGTATCGGTCAGCGTATACAGGAGCCGTACCCCGATTTTTGTCGCGGCCGCACCTAAAACATCCTGATACACGAAATCCCTTGGCGTTTTATTGGCATACACCAGCACAATATCACGTCTCTGCCGCGTATCAAGAAGATATTTTAGCATGCTTCTGAACGGTGTGATGCCGATGCCGCCAGCCAGAAAAACCAGTTTCTGCTCGGCATCTGCGGGCAGGGTAAAATCGCCAGCAATCTGGGCTCCGATGATGTTCGTTTTGCCATCCATCCAATACATTGAGCGCTTAAAGCTGCTACTTTTTTCATAAAATCGCACACCCAGGTGAACTGTCTGTTCCGTGGGTGAGGAGGCCAGGGTGAAATAGCGGCGATTCCCCCGGCTATCTGGACGAGGATGCTCAAGGGTGAACTCCATATATTGTCCGGGCCTAAAGATCAGAGGGTGCGAGGGCTTGAACACGAAATCGACGATCTCTGGCGCTACTTTGAGCTTTTTCTGTAGTTTGAGTGCCACCCTTTGCCTTGGACTCAGCAGGTAGAAGAAAACGTTGCTCACGATCAGCGCGAGTTCCGGTGTTGAGTATAGTGGGCCGATGTGGACCAGGGGGACGAAGAGCATGCCTGTGAAGACGCCATACCATCTTCTTAAATTTCGGGTAGGAGGAGCGGTCAGGGGCTCAGTCAACATAATCGAGGCAAAGAAAAAGAGCGGCGATTGCAGAAATAATTGCGTAAGTTCTCCCGAAAGAGGTTTGCTCTGGACAAAGGACAGGAGACAGGTAGTGACAAGCGCGGCTGCACAAAAAAGCAAAATCATGCCTTCCTGCCGTAATTTCCTCGTAATCAACCATCCGCCAATCAGGACCACAGGCAACATATCGGCCGTGCCTATCCACCAGCTCGCCGTTCCAATCCTGGCCAATGAGGTAATCACAACGGCAATAGCGGCCGGATTGAGCAGGTGTGTTTTCCTGAAGGCGAGCACATATTTGGAAGCCATCGCCAGGATCGCGACCCAACCAAGGAAGCGCAAGTCGCTCAGTGATTGAGCGGGATCAAGTATCAGCGCTAAAATCAGAGCCGTGATCCAGGCAGATTCCAGGTTGGTTGGTATTCTGAAGACAAAGGCGAAGATCGTATTCATCGCCCAACAGATGACAGCCAGAAAGACTGTCGAGAACAGCAGTGCAATGGGAGCAAAATGCAGCAGATTCAGGAACGCGAGGAGAGTCGCTATGCCAACCAGAGCAATCAGCACATACAGAACCAGGCGGTACATCGTTATGCGATCTAAGAGAGCGTCTATTGTTTTCATAATTCGTGGAGCACATACCTTTCAAATCCGCTGGTGAGCGTGGCTCTTGCCTGAGCATCGATGAGATAGCCTTCAAAGCCCGCCAACTTTTCGAGAAACTGAATGCCCTTTCTTCCCATCGCAAAGGCGGCAGTCGCAAAGCGATCAGCCTCATAGATATTGGGGCCAATGACGGTCAGGCTGACGATGTCCAGAATCGGTGTTGTGCGCTGATAGGGATTATAGATATGTTGCCCACGAATGGCCGTGCCGGAGGTCGCGACGCCGCGATCAGTCAGGGCAAGCACTTTGACATTTTCGCTATGCTTGAATGGGTTGCGGATGCCGATGCGCCAGAGCTTGCCATGGTTCATGCCAGCCACCTGGATATCTCCCCCGGCATCGATATAGAAATGCTGAAATTCCCGCTCTTGCAGCAACTGTGCAGCATGCTGAATAGCCCAGCCTTTGACAATCCCTGAGGGATCGAGCATGCCATTACGTTGGATGTCAAAGTAGCCGTGTGTGTCTTCTTTCGTGCCTTCGGACAAGGCCAGGATGGTTTTCACCGCTTCGCTGGCCTGTGCGGCCGGAAGTTCGCCCCGGTTGATGCGTGAGATTTCACTGGTCTCCTTGTAGGTGCTAAAGGTCTCATCGACCGAGACAAAATACCTGAAGATCTGATCCAGGTCGTCTGGTGTCACCATCGCGTCCACGACTTCCAGCGTGATCGGCATACCCATGAGCAGGCGTGTCTGTTTCATGTTATGTGTGTGCCTGCGTGAGGGCATCTGAAAGAGATTGCATGAAGGCTTCACTGCTATCCGTGGCTCCCGTGACAATGTCAACCGTGGCGCTTTGCGCCTGGATTGCTTCCGTGGCCAGTTGTGGATCGGCATAATCATTAATCATCACTGAGCGATCCCGTTCATTCGGATACTGTAAAAACGTGATCTTCGTCATTTTGCCTTGCAGGATGACGACCTGGACCTGGATATTGCCCCATTGCGCGTCAGCTACACTTCCAGTATAGGTGCCATCTTTATAGAGAGCACCCGGGGTGTTTGTGGCATTGGGAGGGTCGGCTGTCCCCGATGACGCTGGCACACTACTGGTAGCGGAAGGGAGCGCGGATGCGCCTGGATCAGTCGTGCTCTTTGGTGGAAGGGCAAGCGTATTGCTCTGAGTAGAGAGAAGACTGAAGAGAATAAAGGATCCTATAATGATAACCGCAAGCGTGAATTTCTTCATGGTTTATGTGCCCCTTTGCAGGTCTATGTCTATGTGTACTATAGCGTATTTCAATGAGAGACCCATGAGAAATGTGTAAGGAATCTGTAAAATCTCAAGAGGGAGCCAGAGGAAACCTTGACCAGTCAGCCGAGCATCTCTAATGAACGCATGGGAGTACGGGAGAGATTTCTCCCGAAGTGTTTTTCGCGCTCAAGAAAAAAGCAGAAACGGAGGGCATGCTAACTTCTATCGAAGAACTCTTCTCTGCTGGCCGGATCTGGTCTCCGCGCCATGTGCATCGCCGCGAGGTATGGGTCATGGGCGGCGATGAGCTGGTTGGCATCGTAGGCCAGCGCGCGATAGTTG